>NZ_JAKGBG010000075.1:0-11798 GCF_021532595.1 Pseudoalteromonas sp. OFAV1 | reverse complement strand
GCGTGAACAGGAATGGCAACACCACGATCTACACCAATAGTATTTTCCTCCAGATACTCTCTTGTCGAGCCTTGAAGAAAGGACAGGTGTTCAGCATTGCTAGGAAGTTCTTCTTCGCTATTGCCGTCTTCATAACAGAAAGATACATAATATTGACCACGCTCTTTGCGCACATATAGCGAGTTTGGGATCTCGAACTTGCCATGCGCTTTAAAGGATAAGTAACCAATATTATTAGTCTTCGTGCCGATAAATAGTCGTAAGTTTCCATCTTCGCAACGGTCAAAACGGAACACCTCACGAGTAAGGTAGATACTACCCCGGTCAGTTTTAGGTTTGCGCTTAGGTCGCCCACATATGCCTTTCATGAATTTTTGGTAAGTCTGATACCAGTTAACTGCGCTGTTTCGGATGATCTGACTAGGGCATTGATACAGCCAAGGGGTTAACTCTTTTGACTTGAATTGTGATGTTTTCTGGTCAATTGGAGCATAAGTGCCCGTTGGATAATACTTACGTGCAAAGGTGCGGAAATATTTTTCTTCGTCAACTTTGGCATTCCAAATGCTACGCGCACATCCCATCCACTGGCTTAAAACCAGTTTTTGATATGATGTTGGGTTGGCACGAAAACGAATACCGGTTAACAAATCGCCCACTATTTAACTGTATGTATATACAGTACATAATAATCCCTACTCCATTAAAGTCAAGACCGTTCGCCTTGACTCGCAGCTAAAGCAGGCGAGAATGTGGCGAACATTTGTTCAAAAAGGGTTTTAAATCACGTTTCGCAACTCCCTGTTTCTAAGTGGTATAAAGCCTATAAAGTTGAGACAAAACTTTGTGATATTGCATACAAAAACATTCAGGAAAAATCTAGAAATAAAGATAACAAAAACTCAGATAAGGCGTGTTTTATAGATGCAGCATGCGAAGCTGGATCTTGTCTATTAGATTAAGTCCCAAAATAAGCTCTTGCAATATCTTTTTTTTGCGCTTATATTTAAGTTATATTAACTAATTTATGAGATTTTTATGATTAAGTATTTTATCTTAGGTATTTCTTTTATTACAACCAATATGATTATTGGGTACTGCCTAAGGCTAATTCTAGAACATAAGCACCCCACAACAAAATTCAGCATGCGAAAGGTCGTATTTGAAATCCGTGTTCAGTTTAACCACCTAATGCGCACAATTACTGACCATCGATGCAAAAGTGCATTACTAGCCATTTTTGTATGTAACTTGATTTTGTTTGGGATTGGTGTAATTTACAATCCAGATAAGCTATTTAGCTATATGTTTACTTTTAGTACAGTTGCTATAAATTTAATCTACATATATAAGATTAAATCTAAGGAAATCATCGCTTTTAGAAAAAAAGCTGTGCAACCCAAGTAACAATTTTCAATTCTAATTAAGGTGCGATTATGCTCAGGTTATTAAAGATAATAAGTTTAATTTGTCTTGTTTTAGCAACAATTTATGCGTATGCAATTTTCTACACGCTTCCTCCCGAAGAAAGTCAGGCTTATTTTGGATCAACAGATAAGATGTACCTTTACCTATCAGCGGGAATCGTTTTTGTTATATTATTCATTTTTTTAAATATTGGAATCCACACCAAAGCTAAGCTATCAAAATCTAAAAGTTTCGCAAGTAGCGCTAAGCCACGAAATTTCTCTTCAATCTCGACAAAAAGAACTCAGGGTTTGGGTGATGACTTTAGCTTAGGTGGATCTTCAATAACAGATATAGAAAGTTCTGAACACGATGACACACGAAATAGACCTACTGCCAGCCTAGATTCAACTCAGCTTTGTGGAAGTTCATCTAATGATAATAGTAGCAGCACTTCATCTAACAGTGGTTCTGGTGACTCAAGTACGTTTAGCGATAGCTCAGGCGGCTCAGGTTCGGGCTCAGGTTGTGATTAAATCAATGCTTAAAGCTTGTACAAACTGTATTTTTTAAAATTTAACAAATACTAAGGGTTAAGATTTTTATGTTCATAAACATAAGTAAAGTCATCGAATTGCTAGTTGTTTTATGCACGTGTTCAATTGTAATTTACCTTGCTCAAAAGCCTAATTTTGAGCTTTTTATAAAAACAGCTGAGTATGCTCAAATCTCATCATTTTTGTTAGTATCAAACTCAATAGGTTTAATGTGTTTTTTAGTAAGAAGAAAGCTAGAGATAAAGGTAACAGCAAAAGGTTCTGACAATACAAAGCAACCCTAGTGCTAGCTACTGAAACATACTGTAAAGGCCATTCGCGCAAGCTATTGGCCTTTTTGTTTACCCCCTATTTTAAATTAGGATAAGTATGATAAACACAAATGAAAAACAACAGTATAATCAAGGAAAGTACTGCTCACACCAAACAAAAAAGGTCTTCGTTAAAAGACCTTTCCCTGCTAATTAATTTAAAGACTAAAGTTCTTTCAACTCTTTTAAGAACTGATCATAATTTAATGTAAACTTCTCAAGCCACTCAAGTCTTTTTCGAGCATTAATTTCTTTTATACTATTAGTGCCCATATGTTTCAAAATACGTTGCTTAGCATCCGAAATTGCTTTCGTTCGCTCTTTTTCAATAATTACATAATAGATTTCATTCTCGCGAAAGCTTCTAGCTAATGCGTCACTAATCTGAGATGTATCTTTTGATGAAGAATCGCAACCATTTAGTGAGCAAAGGTATCGTTTAGCTCCAAAGTGCAGTTTAGGCATCGACATTCGTGCTCTGTCATTGGTACTCGATTGAATCGCTATATATGCCTTAACATTATGTGATTCATAATCTTTACAATGAGGTACTGTAAAGTCGGTTCTTTCATTGGCAAAAATAAAGTCGCGTCCATACTCTATACCACGGCGCCATTGTTCGCTTCTAAATAATGCTTCCAATGTTTTTGCAGTTGCTTCACCGGCTTTGTGTTTACGGTTTTGAGAGTTACTTTGTTCTGCAAACTTAGCAATAAGCATAGTTACTCGAACTCGCCTAACAGTATTGAGGCATTTTAGGTTTTGCTTTAATGTTTCTACGGCCTCATTTAATTCAGGCTCAGAAAATACACGATCGTACTTTAAAAATAACGAAGGTAATTCGTAAAACAAAACGCTTTGCTCGGATTGATTCTTTTCTGCATACATTCCAGAAATCTGCTCAACAATTTGGTCACTTTGCCCCTTGTAGTTGAGCAAAATATTTTCTGTTTCTGCACTGATTTCACTATTAAGCTGCTTTTCATAATACTTTCTTGCCCAGCCCATAAAGCCGCCATAAAAGAAAACACGCTTTAGTTTTGAATGAATAAAATTATAACGCTCGCTTGGTAACTTTAGGCCACTCAGTAGCCTTTCTAAATCTGATTTCAACTCTGACATATAAAATACCTTAATTAATTAGTACTTTATTCTAAACAGTCAATAACTTTCAGTAAAACCGAAAAAGATTTTATCTTTTATTGCAAAAATACTTAAATATCTTTTAATTGTGACTTTTGTGTGGTAAATTAACCTAAACTTCAATAAGGAACTTATATAAAATGAAATCACCACAAGACTTAATCGTAGAATATGTTGCAAAACTTAATAAATGGTCACATGCATATTGGGTTAATGATAATCCTTTAGTTAGTGATGCGACGTATGACGAAGTGTTTCATGAATTAAAAGCACTAGAGTCTGAACATCCAGAACTTATTCTCCCGCACAGCCCTACACAACGAGTAGGCGAGTTGCCCGTAAGTGGATTTCAAAAAAATACTCACCCACAGCCAATGCTTTCATTGGATAATGAGTTTAATGACGACGACATTGCATCTTTTGTTGCCAAAACACTTGCTGCGCTGGGCGACAGTAAATGTGAACTACAATATCAATTTGTGTGTGAGCCGAAACTTGACGGTTTAGCGATGAGTCTTGTGTACCTTAATGGCCAGTTAAAAACTGCAACTACTCGTGGTGATGGTGAAGTTGGTGAAATGGTGCTCCATAGCATTAAAACAATTAAAAGCATTCCGTTATTTATTGATAACGCACCTGAATTTCTAGAAGTTCGTGGTGAAGTGTTTATGCCAAAGAGAGCTTTCTTTGAATTCAATGAAAAAGCAGTCGCGAATGGTAAGAAACCACTAGTTAATTGTCGTAATGCCGCCGCTGGTGGTGTTCGCCAATTAAATCCGAAAATTACAGCTGAGCGTAACCTTGATTTTATTACTTATGGTGTTGGTAAAGTTAGTGAGCCATTAGCGGAAGATCACTTAGCCTCTTTACTCGTGCTACGCGAATTTGGCTTTAAGTTAAGCGAAGATACGATTGCTTGCAATACAACTGAAGAGATCGTAGCGCATTATCATAAGTTAATTGAAAAAAGAGCAAAACTTGATTTTGATATCGACGGTATGGTTATCAAGTTAAATTCATTCAAAGAGCAAGAGAAACTTGGATTCATTACTCGTGTTCCTCGCTGGGCTACGGCGGCTAAGTTCCCGGCAGAAGAGAAAGACACAATCTTAAAAGGTGTCAAATTCCAAACAGCACGTACTGGCCAAGTAACACCGGTTGCTGACTTAGAGACCGTGTTTGTAGGTGGTGTGAATGTGTCGAGCGCCAGTTTACATAATATGGATGAGATTGCGCGATTAGGTCTAAAAATTGGTGACCGAGTATCAGTGTTCCGTGCGGGTGATGTTGTTCCAGCTGTTGGCGCTGTACTTGAAAGTATCGGTACTGAAGAAATTAAAATGGTCACCCACTGCCCTTCATGTAATTCGTTAGTTAAAAAAGATCTTGATAGCGCAAATTACCGCTGTACAGGTCAAAATAGCTGCCCTGAGCAAGTTACTGGGGCGATTATTCATTACGCGAGCCGTGATGGACGAATGAATATTTCAAGCTTGGGCGATAAGCTAATCGAAAAATTACATGCTGTAGGTAAATTAAACCGTCTATCAGATATCTATAAATTAACCAAAGAAGACATTATGGAACTCGATGGTTATTTAGAGAAAAGCTCACAGAAGGTTATCGATGCTATCAATGCATCTAAAACGACGACTCTACCTAAATTCCTAGCATCGTTAGGCATTCGTGAAGTCGGACGTTCAGCATCAATTACTATGGCGAAGCATTTCAAAAGCCTAGATAATATTTTAAATGCAAGTTATGAAGATTTCTTAGCGTTGCCTGATTTCGGCACTGTGATGGCAACAAATGCAAAAGAATATTTCTCATCTCCTGACAATATAGAAGTTATCAACGAAATCATTGAAAGTGGCGTGAACTGGCCTGAAATCGAAGAAAGTAACTTGCCTCAAGTCTTTAAAGATAAAACAGTCGTTATCACGGGCTCATTCACAGCATTCAGCCGTGAAGAAGCAAAAGACAAAGTGATGGCAGCTGGTGGTAAAGCGAGTGGTTCTATTTCTGCTAAAACGCACTATTTATTAGCTGGTGAAAAGGCGGGTTCAAAGTTATCTAAGGCGCAAGATTTGCAGTCAAAAGGTAAACCGATCCAAATCATTTCAGAAGCTGAATTTTTGGAAATGCTAGGCTAATACCAACCTAAAAAGATAAAGGTTTTTTAATGTGAAATAGTTAACATATTAATTGACTTTTATCTTTCACACCCTAAACTAACCATTCGTAAGATTTACTATGACATGTACGAGGAATATAAATGTTTGATTCTCAACAAATGAACTCACAGCTTCAAGCTGCTGAGCAAGCAATGGCTAAACAAAGTGAACAGCGCCAAGCCAAGTTGGCTGCTTCGAATTCACTTTATCAGACGCTAAATGATACTGGCTTTAAAATCGAAGATATGGACAAGTTCAATACTGATTTTGAAAATGCGTCTCTTAGTGGTGTTAAAGATGCAGAAAACGCACTCAATAACAACATGGTTCGCCTAATCAATTCATTGGACACAACAACAAATCAGTTCGGTGAAGAATTTTCTTCAATGCGCCAGTTGACCGCTAAAGAAAAGTTTATCGGTTTTTTTAGTAATCAAAAAGCAAATGAAATGCGTTCAGAGCGTATCTCTAACGCATCAATCAAACAGAACCTGCAAGACCTTATTGTTCAATCTAATAGCATTACAGTACTATTACAGTCGCAATTAGAAAGCTTAGAAGCGGAAGCGACTGTTGGCCAAAGCAATTTAGAAAAAACCCTAGAATCTCGTGCAACAGTAACATCTGAGCTTGAAAACGTTCGTGTCGAAATTGAAAAGCTACAACCACAAATCGAAGAACTTGAACTTAAACGTTCAAGTGCTGAAAATACAACTGAACGTACTCAACTTGATACTGAGTTGAATCAATTAATTAAGCAAGAAAATGTCTATAAAGACTCAGAAGCTGTGTTAGTAAACCAATCGATGACATTAGAGCGCTACGTTAAGCTTAATGAATCAAACGTTGATAGCTTAAACAATCAAATCACTGCACAAAAAGTAATGATCCAAAAGCTTAAAACGGATACAGCGCAACGTGAAGTTCTTTATCAATCTCTTGAAGTAAGCCTTAAAACAGCCGAGCAACAAGAAACGGCTCATGCCATCAATAAAATTGGTACTGAAACAGATAAAGTTGTTCAAACTATGCATGCTTCAATCGGTTCTGCGGCATCAAATGCGTTAGCTGAAATGATGGAAGATCATAAAGGTAATATGAAATCTGCCAATGATGTTCTCGAAGCTAAAGCTCGTGCTGATGAAATGTTCTATCGTCGCTTCGGTAAAGTTTCTGACGAACACGATAACGAGTCGTACATTCACTAATTCCCGTTTGTTATGGTCAAAGGCTACATACTCCTAATGTAGCCTTTTTTACTGCCTATACCTAAGATAATAAAGATTTTAGGTATGTGTATGTGGAACTACCAATATGCGTAAAGCTTAGCTAATTAATTTAATAAGTTTAACTATGAATAATACATCAAATCATGAATTTCAAACGTTTGAAGAGCAAGAAAGTTACTTTAATAGAATCAAGAAGAGTCTGGATTTATTAATATACGTAACAAAATGCACTGAAAATGGCCTAATCCACTCGACTCGTTACGACGACTATTTTGGTCGCGTTTTAGTATCTGTACGTAATTCATTAAACGCCCTGCGATATAAGTACGCTTACACTCATTCAGTTAACAATATTCCTTCTGAATTGGCAGTTGAGCGCGACAATTCAGGATATCCAAGTACCTTAAATTTTCGAGAAATTGAACTTGATATTCAAAATGAATTTGCGAATTACAAGAAAAATGATGACCGCGATACGCTCATTAGTAAACTTGTTACGGTTGCAATGGAAGAAAAGCGCATCAGTAAACGACTGCAATCGGCAATTTCATTTTCGTTCTATAAGCAGATTTGCTTAGAGCATGAATGCTTTTTATTGAATAATAGCCCTATCATTAACACAAATGGTGATGATTCAGGCCATGTTGAGTTGTTTGTGTCTCATTTCGACACTTCACTTAAAATGCCAGTCTGCTATATCGTAGAATTTCACACTAATACTGAGGACAAAGAAGAGTCCATTTCTCGCAGTAATCTCGTACAAGAAATGCTAACAAAACGAATTTCTTCTGAGCTTAAATTAATAACGATTTTTTCATCTTTAGATGATTATTTTCCATGGCTAAGACCGATTAAGATGACTCGCGTTGTGATTGGGCCAAACTTTATTAGTGGTGTGACTAATCATCGTAATGAAGTTGAAATGTTATTAGATGGTGGTGAAAACTCCCCTGCCATTGCCTGCTTAACCATAGAGTACTTAGATGTTCAAAATTTCTCTGTCGATATTGGATTATTTAAGAACAATAAGAAAACTGAATATAAGTTAGACCGACTTCGTCCTGACTTATGTGAGGCCGGTGTAACTAATCTACTGCAAAAAATTATTTTACCATACAGTTCATACCAGACACTGTCTGAATGTGATGATAATTTCCTATCAAAATATCAAAAATACGTTGTCGATGATGATGGCGAGATTATGGTTTTTTGAACACAACATATTTAAATAAATTAAGGAACATTTATGTCTGTAAATCAAAGTCAAATTAAAGACAGTCAAGTACGCGAAAATCTTAAGAACGCATATAATGCGCTTGTGAGTTCAAACTATGCGCCAGCTTCAAGTAACAACAGTCCACGAATTGGCCGACGTCCTGTTTCTGGTTCATCTCATGGTCACTCAACATCATTTTCTATTCTTGAAAATATCAAGAGTATTACTGAAGATAACCCTTTGATGACTGATAAGCAGCATCATGTAGTAACTGTCCTACAGGAAGGTCTAGCTTTAGCTGCTGCTGTTATTGACACTTATAAAGATATTTCTGGGTTTGGCCAGCTATTGCTCGATAACAGCAAAGGCATCCTAAACAGTGACCAAAAAAACAAGTTCATTGAACTAAAAACAACACATGCCTACATTGCGGTATTTACAGTTGCCAATTATGTTCAAGCTAAACTAGATAACGGTCAAGCCAATTTATCAGCTGTTGAGTTATCTAAACCTGTTCTTATGGATAGCGGCACAAGCACTAAAGCATTTTTGTACGATTTAAATGAAGTGATCCTTAAATGTGTTACTGATGATGTTAATTTGGGCCCTGCAATTAAAGCAGCTGCATTATCTTATATCGAATCACTAAGAACATTCGAAATCGGCTTGAGCTTCACAGAGAGCTTTACAGGCAACCATTACCGCTCTGAAATGCTAGATTTTGATATCAATGGTTTTGAATTAGCTGGTGGCGCTAGAAAGCAATCACTAACAATGCAGTTTAAAAAGCCTGAAGAAGTGATTGGTAACCGAATCGCTAAATACCAAATGAAAAAACTGGCAAAAATGATGATGTGTTATGACCCAGCAACACGCAAGAACCCTTTTGTTGAGCTTGGTGGTTTTATCTTTACATTTATGGGTGATGGTGCGCCGGGTACTGGTAAAACAACGTTAATTCAGATGTTGTGTGGCTTATTGAATGACTACTGTCAAATCGCTGGTCGTGAATTTTACTATGAAAACTTCTCGATTGATCAAGTTGATAGTTTTCAAGGTAAATCTGGTCAGAATGCGAAGCAATTCATTAATAATGTTTTAAATCCTAACGTTATTGGTTTTGGTACTGTCGATGACATTGACCAAATCGCAGGTAAACGTGGTGATAAGCAAAGCTCAGGTGGCCAACAAGAAGTAACTGCGGTATTAATGGAATCACTTGCTGGTGCCAACACAGTAATTAACGGCAATGCCACTATTGGTATGTTTACCAACTACCCTGAAAATGTAGATGATGCACTTCGCCAACGATGTTCTGCTCGTTACTTAGTTGATGGTCCTCAAACTGTGGCCGACTATACTGACTTGTTAGCTTTACTAGTGCAGTCTCGCTCTAATATTGAAGTAGGTGATGCTGATTTGTTCTCGACACAACAGATCGAGGGTGCGATTGAAACATCATATGAAGTGCATAACACTCCAGAAACTAAGGAGTTAAAGGCTATTTATGATAAAGCCATCTCAGAACTTGGTGAAATCGACACTTTAGCTAAATTTGGTCGTTACCTAAACATGATCAAAGAAGCTGAACCCCGCTTTACAGGCCGTGCAATTAAAAACATCGCCGACGCTGCGAAATTACGTGCTATGGATATTGATTTACCTGATGAATGGTTCGAAACTGCCGACACTTTCATGAATAAATCATACGATGAAAAATTAGAAATGATCAGTAGTAAAGCTGGTACGGTTACCCCTACTATTTTACTACAAGAACTTCATCGTTATGCAGATTCAGAGTTCCGTTATTCTGCAAATTCTGATCAAGCTGAAGTTGATAAGTACGTTCGTGATCATAATGTTCGCATTAAAGCGCAAGAAGCTATTAATAAACAATAAAGTCATTATTGTTTAGCTTCACTGACAAGCAAAGGCTTACAATGCCTTTGCTTGATTTCTTATTACAACTTTAAGCCTTCCATTTGGAAGAGACCCATGTATTAGCAATATATAAAACGGGCATTCGGGATAACATGTACGCTGAGTTCTTTGAGCAATGTGTGGATTCACAACGAGATAAATACGGTCCTATATAAGAATCCGAATCCCCATATAATTAATAAGGTCTATATATAATGATTAATGTTTTTAATGACATTGTGTTTCAATACGGCAATCTAATCGAAGTAAAATCACCTTTTCTAATCGAAAGATACAATCGTGCATTAAAACACCTTACCGGTGAAGTTACTAATTTAAGTTCTTTTCACATTGACTGTGCAGGTTTTTCACCTGAAGTTGCTGATGAATTAGGTAATTATGATTATTTAAACATTCATGGCGTAAATAAACGCTTCATCCTTATTACTATGAAGCAGCTTGAAATTGATATCGCTAGAACGCACTTCTCAAGCTCTATGCACATGCTTAAAAGCTTCTATAGAGACAATAAAAAAGCCCTTACTAGTTTGACCGCAAGTGATGTTGTATTTGGCGAACTAGACAATAAGCAATTCAAAGCTAAAAATGTTTTAGACATGCTTATTTCCGACACGATTTACATTTCAGCTGAAACAAGTAAAGGCATTGTAGAAAAATCAAAAAATTGCGAAGAAAAGGTTAATTCTGTTTTCTGTAAAGGTAACTGGAAGAACGATGAGTTACTTAATGAAATTATCGAACTATCGAAAGATTGCGGAAATATTATCAAGAACACTCCGGTGCCACAAAAACTCACATACAAACGCGAAAATTATTACACGACATTATTTGGCGGCATGTATGTATTCAACATTAATGGCCAAAAAACTGTATTAACTGAAGATGTGCTTTTTAATCCTCTTGAAAACTGCGACGATGTTGAAGCTCTCAATGAAATCAACTTCATGCCACTAGATAGTAAGAATAAAGTTTATCAATTCTTAATTGAAAATAAACTAATTGAACGAGTCCCATTTGATACTTTAACCAATCGCGTTGATGAATTTGAGTTAAAGCTTTTACACTCTGTTCTAGATGAGTATTTAATTGACACTCATAGTAACAAAGAATTTAGTTACTTGAATCAAACGGCTGTCAAAACGTACATAGCAGAGAATTATGATCACTTACCAGACCGCTTTTATCATTTAGAACGCTTTGTTAGCGCCCTGAATCATAAAAAGAAGGCCGAAGCTGAAAACAAAAAGTATCAAGAGTACTTTCATAAACCAAGTTCTCATTTAAGTGGTCCTGATTATGCGCTGGTATCTCATTTAATATGTCACTTTAAAAAGCATAGTTATTTGTCTGCATATATCTATAACAGAACGCTTTTCGAAAAACGTTTCTCAACGTGGTCAGAACATATGCAAAATTACGTTAAGACATACTTGTATGACCATAGCAATGTGCTTACTGATTTAAAACGATATACAGAGTTAGAGTAACGTTGCTGATCTTAATGTATTGAAATTATTGGCCAGATCTAAACCTCAATACATCTGACCTGTTAAAGCTTAAGTTTTACAACGAAGGATAAATTTATGAAAAGTGAACTACTCGTGCCTAAAGGCAACGAGCTTCCAAGATAGTAGCCTAAGCTACTAACCTTTCTTTTTTGACGCTTCGTTGGACACTGCTAGTCGAGCTTTTTGCTCGGCTAGTCTTACGATTTCCTCCACGTCCACTATCTGACTTAGTTCGTAGTACTCCATCGTCAGACAACACCGTTCCAGTGTCTAATATTAGATTAATTGCCCGTTTCTTAATGACCAATGATG
>NZ_JAKGBG010000074.1:0-14896 GCF_021532595.1 Pseudoalteromonas sp. OFAV1 | reverse complement strand
TTTTGGTAAGTCTGATACCAGTTAACTGCGCTGTTGCGGATGATCTGACTAGGGCATCGAGATAGCCAAGGAGTTAACTCCTTCGACTTGAATTGTGATGTTTTCTGGTCAATTGGAGCATAAGTGCTCGTTGAGTAGTATTTACGTGCAAAGGTGCGGAAATACTTTTCTTCGTCAACTTTGGCATTCCAAATGCTACGCGCACATCCCATCCACTGGCTTAAAACCAGTTTTTGATGTGATGTTGGGTTGGCACGAAACCGAATACCGGTTAACAAATCGCCCTCTATTTAACTGTATGCATATACAGTACATAATAATCCCTACTCCATTAAAGTCAAGACCATTCGCCTTGACTCGCAGCTAAAGCAGGCGAGAATGTGGCGAACATTTGTTCAATAAATTGACTAATACTACTTAGTTCTATACGTGAATAGTACTGAACATTACCAACACTAAAAGTAGTTTCATAAAAAAGGCCTTCGTATACACGGTCATTTAAAGGTTTTAGAGCCTTATAGTCAAAACCAAGCTTACAGGACAAGTCATTTATTGTCTCAAGCTGCTGCCTGCTTATATAAGACATTATAAATGCCCTATCACTAAACAGATACTGATCACGTGCTTCAAATTCTACAGTATTGTGCGAATGCTCTTGCAAGGAGTTTAGAGTAGTACATTGTAATTCTGTATTGATATATACCTGTTCAAACAATTCAAAGTCTAAGTCAGCACATCTAGAAAGGGATTTTTTTGCTTCCAAAAATACATGTATCGACTTCAAGCTTTTAAAAACAACAAGTAATAGGGGAAAAAGTAATAGACAAAATATTAATGTAAAAGTAATTTCAATTTCTTGCATGTATTGAGGCCTTAAGTGCATGCAAGAAGAATGGTAGGTTATGATGGAATCGAACCATCGACCAATGAATTAAAAGTTCACTGCTCTAACCAACTGAGCTAATAACCTACTCTATACATTGCATATTAATATAAAAAATTTATTTATTCAACAACTAAATAAACTTAGCCATATTTTCTTCAGATTTTCGGATCATAACATAATCTAAATCTGTTAGCTCGTTTAGACTTTTACAGTCCAAGTACATCTCATCAATTTTCTTAAATAGGAATCGACATTTTTTCATCATTCGTCTTTTTTCGCGGTCGTTATTAGAGTCTACAACTTCAACACAGAATTCTGATAAAATACAGAGCGTTACGACTTTAGATTCTGGGATAGCATCGTACATCTTTATCATCAGGGATATTTTTTTTACCCATTCATAATAGAAATATGCCATAAGTTGTTTTTTTACAACCCCATTTACCCTATTCTTTCTTGAGCTGGCCCCATACAAGAATTTTAGGATATTGAATTTAACTTTCGCTTTCAAAACCAATTCTAAGATAAACATCATACTTACATTTCAAAAAAATTTTCAAAATATTATGTAAATAGGGAGTGAAAGTCAACGGTAATTACGCTATAATATCTTTTAATGTAATTTATAACTTGTATGAGGTTTTTATGGAACTAATTGTTGCACATGCGAATAATTTCGCGATCGGTAAAAATAATAGATTGCCTTGGAAATGCCCTGCTGATATGAAATTTTTTGTAGCAAAGTCTAAAGAAAAAGTTGATTTGCTCATGGGAAAAACTACTGCCAATGGTATCGGCATTTTACCCGAACGAAACATTCATATTCTTAGCACTACTACAGAGGGAGCCTTGGCAAGTATTGAAGAAGTCTTAGCATTCAATAAAGATACTCCTTTACTTATTTGTGGCGGTGCTGATGTATATAGACAGTTTCTCCCTTACGTGTCACGAATGTATGTAACTTCCCTTGATGTTGATATTGACGGTGCAGATACATTCTTCCCTGACTATACAGCCGAATTTGAAGAGACTCTAGTCATTGATGAAGGTGAGTCAAACAACATCACTTATAAAATTTCGGTGTTTGAGCGCAAAACTAAATGAGATATTTAGAAAGCTTTGATATTACATCTGAGCAGCTTCTGGGTATTCCTGAATACCCAGAAAACACATGTGAGTTTAACTATCCTATCTATGACCAAATCAAGTCCATTAGTTCACTTTTAGAATCAACATTGAAGTCAATAGATTGTGATTTTACTGAGGACCCTTTTGTTTACATACCTTGTGTCGATACTGACATTTTTGGTAACTTAATAATAGCCACTGAGAAGTTCAAGTCATGGTTTGAAGGATGGCAACAGTGCTTTTTTAAATATGTGATTGACAGCATTGATGATACAGAAAGAAATCTGTATAAATTCAGTATAGAAACAATCGAAAACTTGTTACAGCATGAATCTTACTCTAGTGAATCTATTTATAATTCACTACAAGCAATTGAGCTTCAAATCACAGAATTTAAAAGCAACTATTTTGACTCAAAGCAGCAAAGACTTAAAATATTAAACGAAATTGAAGATCTTCAATCTCAAATTCATGTATTAATTGCATCTAATGAGGATTGCGACTTTCAGTTAGATCAACTAACTAATGAGGTAGAGATGCTTGAAGGTATCTTAGATAGTAATTCATTGCTACAAAAGCCCAATAAAAACATAAGTGAACTCAAGCGCTTCTTAAATTATTTTGGTAAAAGAATGGAATCTCACTTTTCATTATTACGACAGGAAATCGTATCTTTTAAATTTAATATTAAGGCATCATTAAATGTAAAAATCACAGACAAAGAAGAGTCTGATTTTATTATACGTTCATTTCACCCGGTTGATTTCATACATGATAATTACAAAGAAATCATAGACGATAAAACAGTTTCATCGGCCTGCCCTGAAGTTTTCATTCGCCATGTTGTTGCGATGGAAGATGAGCTAAACAAGCTTACTTATGATGAGCAATGCAGATTACGTAACAGTGACTTACAAATGGCTATCGTTAGGTTTAAATTGGACTACCCAGAGTATGATAAAGCAGTTTGGTTCACTAATCTTAACGAGGCACGATCTTTAGGGAATGTTGAGATTGTCTCTATTTAGTACAAATCAATATACCAAGTACATTCTTCTTTGTTATTAGCAAAATACATCTGTTTTTATATGCATTATGTATATTTATAGGGTATGATTTTTCTTTAAAATTTAATTTTAAGGTGCCAATATGTCCATGTCTTTATTTGTTTTTGTTCCTTTTTTACTCGGAGTATTTCTGTTTATAGGTTGGGCCTCTTCGCCTAAAGAAAAGAAGTGTCTTCCTCCCTCATCTACATACAGACTAATTAAGATAACTATATCGAGGTTCTTAAAGATATTTTTTGCGGCATGGATTTTCAGCATTGGCGTTACTTATTCTATTAAATACTATAATAAAATCTATGATGAAGCTTTATTTAAATCTGTTACTCAACCAAACATTCAAACATGTAATGGCTTTTTGGATACTGGAAAGGTCAGTCTTTACGATAATTGTATACAGGCTGAAAATGAAAAAGCTGAAAGCACATTAACAATTGAGTACGCTAACTATGCTAACTCTCCTATGGTCGATTCTAAGAAGCATTTTTGGAATGTAGATGTTAATGATGAAATAGAAACGATGAAAGCTTATATTGCGTACATGAAAGTCGCTTACTCAAAAACCGATAGTCAAAGAGAAATTTTTAATGAACTTGAGGAAGCTGTTATTGTGAGTATTGAAGAAAAATACAAAAGTATCGCGAAGCTTAAGAGTCCATTCAATTCATTTTTTATTGCTATTGGATTACTGATATTAGTAACATCTGTAATAGCTGGTACTACTCATATAACTGAACTGACTAATGACAATTCTAGCAAGGAATCGTTTGAAGACAGGTTTAAAGTATTGTATGAATACAAGTTCACTGAAGTAGCTTTCATTATTGTAATTATGAGCATCTTTTTGTTCTAAATTAATACCTAAAAGTGTAAGTGTCATAACACTTACACTTTTAGGTTATCGACCACCTTCTTGCAATTTCCTATCTGTAAATCCTCTGCCAATCAATTCGTAACTCTACTAGCATGAACTTCACAATGAATGGTTCGCAGTTTGGTGTAACATCTCATAGAAGTATTTATTACTTAAAAAGTTTTCTGTAGCACATTTTTGAATCATAATATAAAAAGGGACAGCTAATGCAAGCCGTTTACTTAAAGTGGATTTTAAATTGATGGGACTCGCTTAATCAGCGGCTCTGCAACGATTAAAGCCCAGAAAGAAACTTTCTGGGCTTATTAGCTAGCTTAAACTTATCACTAATTAATCTGCCGATGGCATATCTTCCTAATTATTTTTATTAAAAATTATTTACGGATATACTGAAGGTGTATTAATGACAGAAATAAATCTCAATCTAAAAATGTTAGCTTTGTAAATTATTATCTTTAGCCAGCATTGAAGCTTCATGCTTTTTAAATGTTCGATATACTAAGCAGCCAATAACAAGCATTACAGCCATTCCTGCAAGTTCCTCTTTGACAGTAATTTTACTTTCCATGAACCCAAATATTCTTAAGGTGCCAACAATCATAGCTAGTAGATAAGCGATTATTGCCAATATTTTCATGAAGTTAAACACTTTGATATTCATTATGTTTCCTTATGTTATGTTTAATAAATCTAAAATACTGCGCTACGTTTAGAACCACGTTAAGTAAACGGCTTGCAGCTAATGGCCCTTTTTATTCAGTCAAACCTATTGTCACTTTTGAGAATCCATGAATGCTTGGAATTTTAGTTTTAAGCATATTAATACAGTACCAAAAACAATAACTAAAAAAAAGAGTAGACTAAGAAATCCTAATAGCATCTCAGTGTCTGACTCCATATAAAGTCTGACAAAAAGATAAGTTACACCACCTAAAAGAAAGTAAGTTGCGAGCATGTGAACTACTCGGAGCTAAAGCTCGCGAGCTTCCAAGATAGTAGCCTAAGCTACTAACCTTTCTTTTTTGACGCTTCGTTGGACACCGCTAATCGAGCTTTTGGCTCGGTTAGTCTTACGATTGCCTCCACGTCCACTATCTGATGACTTGGTTCGTAAAACGCCATCGCCAGACAACTCCGTTCCAGAGTCTAAAATTAGATTAATTGCCCGTTTCTTTATAACCAATGATGCGTTGTTATCTGCATTGTCAGTATTGCCACAGTTACCGCATATAAAGAGATTTTGTGATTTACGGTTGTCGGGGTGAGTGTGACCGCATTTAGCGCACTCCTGACTGGTATGGGCTGGATTTATTTTGAATACCGCTTTGCCTGCTTGGTAAGCCTTGTATTTGGTGTAAGTCTCTATGATGTGCCAACCAACATTAAGGATTGATTTATTTAGTCCTGCCTTTTGCTTGGCTTTATTCGATACGTATCGACCCTGTTCGTCTTGCTTTGCCTTTGGCTTTCGCGTCATGCTTGAGGTTCGTAAAGCCTCGAACACAATTACTTTAGCCTTGCTATCGACAAGTGAACGACTGGTTTTATGAGCAAAATCATTACGGATATTCGCTTTCTTAGCGTGATGCTTGCTAATGCGATATTTGGTCTTATTTCTTCTGTTTGAGCCTTTTTGCTGACGCGCTAGTTTACGCTGCAAACGCTTAATGTAACGGTCAGATTGGCTCATGTTCTTTTTCTGATTGTCAGAAAAGTCGAACGCCAACACTCCTGTGTGAACAGGAATGGCAACACCACGATCTACGCCGATGGTATTTTCTTCTAGATACTCTCTTGTCGAGCCTTGAAGAAATGAAAGGTGTTCATCATTGTCTGACAAACCTAATTCACTTTGGCCGTTTTCGTAGCAGAAAGACACGTAATATTGACCACGCTCTTTGCGGATATACAGCGAGTTTGGGATCTCGAACTTGCTATGAGCCTTAAACGATAAGTAGCCAATATTATTAGTCTTCGTACCGATGAACAGACGGAGATTGCCATCATCGCAACGTTCGAAGCTGAACACCTCACGAGTAAGGTAGATACTACCTCGGTCAGTTTTAGGTTTGCGCTTAGGTCGCCCGCACACGCCTTTCATGAAATTTTGGTAAGTCTGATACCAGTTAACTGCGCTGTTGCGGATGATCTGGCTAGGGCATTGATACAGCCAAGGAGAAAGATCTTTTGATTTGAACTGAGAAGCTTTTTGATCAATAGGCGCATAAGTGCCCGTTGGATAATACTTACGGGCAAACGTGCGATAATACCCTTCTTCATCGACTTTGGCATTCCAAATACTACGCGCACAACCCATCCACTGACTTAGTACCATTTTTTGTAGCGATGTCGGGTTAGCACGAAATCGAATACCGGTTAACAAATCGTCCTCTATTTAACTGTATGTAATTACAGTACATAATAATCCCGACTCCATTAAAGTCAAGGCGAACATTTGTTCAAAAAGACATGCTTCTTTGTGCCACATAATGATTTTTTGAAGCATTCATTTTCTCCTTAAATTTTTGCTTCAAATTTCTTTGCTAGAATAAGACAACCATCTGAAATCATAATTAATATGAGTGAAATTATCAAATGAGCTAATACCGAAATTGGCATATCAGTAGATATTATATGGTTAGGTATCATTGATATGCTATGAACGAATACAATAATCGCCGACACAAACATTAATATGCCAGCTAATTTTAAAAACTTTACTTTCATATTTATATACTCAAACTAAAGGTAATTACGACGAAAAACGCCCCTACTAATAGTAGAGGCGTTTATAAGACACTTAGAATGGCATTACTTAACTTGAACGCCAAAAGTGTTACAAAGGCCAGCTAGGCCATCATTAAAGCCTTCACCGATAGCGCGGAACTTCCAGCCACCATCGTGACGGTAAAGCTCACCTAAGATCATTGATGTTTCAGTATCGAAGTCTTCACGTAGGTCGTATTTGCACAGCTCTTCATTATTGTCTTGGTTTACGACGCGAATGAAGCTATCTTCTACGCCACCAAAGTTTTGACCACGCTCATCTGCTTTATGGATCGTAACAGTAAATACAACTTTTTTGATAGCTTCTGGAATGTCAGAGAGCATTAATGTTAGGTGTTCATCGTCACCATCACCTTCACCTGTTTGGTTATCGCCACTATAAACAATAGCGCCATTAGCACCTGTCTCACAGCCATCTACATAGCCAACAATGCCCGGTTGCTGATAAACTTTACCGCTTTCATCTAGAAGGAATGCTGACGCATCTAAGTCATAAGCATCACCATCTGTTTTACGCTGTTCCCAGCCAAGACCGACCAAAATTGAATTTAATTGAGGATTTTCTTTAGTTAGACTGATGCCTTGACCTTTACTTAATGAGATTGCCATAATAATACCTTAATGTAGTTTTAAAATTTGTTTTAAATTGCACTTTGTGTGCTGACACTCACTATATAGTTATTATAATAAGTGTCAACGAAATATCAGTTTTTTTATGCGTGAGCAGCAACACCAAATGCGTTACATAAACCTAATAGGCCATTTTCAAAGCCTTGACCTACCGCACGGAATTTCCATTCAGTACCAACTCGATAAAGTTCACCCATGATCATAGCGGTTTCAATATCGAATTCATCTTGTAAGTCGTATTTACAGATAACATTATCATTATCCTGATTCACAACTCGAACGAAGCTATTTTCAATACAACCGAAGTTTTGGCGGCGACTAATGGCGTCGTAAATAGTTACTGCGATGACAATCTTATTAATACCACTAGGAACTTTATCGAGTAAAACTTCGATAGTTTCGTCATCACCTTCGCCTTCGCCTGTCTGGTTATCACCGCCATAAGTTACAGAACCATTACCGCCTGACTCGCAGCCATCCATATAACCAACAATACCCGGTTGTTGGTATACCTTGCCATTTTCACCGATTAGAAATGCACTGGCATCTAAGTCGAAATCTTTACCGTTTGTTGTTCGAGCGTCCCATCCTAAGCCAATTAGAATTCGATTTAATTGCGGATTGTCTTTGCTAAGGTTCACACCTTGGCCTTTTTGTAATGAAATCATATAAACCTCATAAAAAATTTATTTACTTTTTATATTAAGGCTTGGAGAGTGTCTAAGCCTTAATTAACTTGAATATTAACCATTAAATCACGATTGATTTAGTTCATACTCTTCACATCTTGCAGTTGAACACTTGCAAAATTTGATTCTTCAATGTTTTCACTCTTTGTAGGAACAATAGAAGTAACAATGTAGCCAACCCAAATAAGATACAGTACAGCTAGAAGGTGAACATGGAACTTACCAACATATTTTGTCACCAAAAACCCTACCGAAACGGCAGTTGTAATAACAACCAGTGCAATTCGCAGAACCTGCATATCTTCATTGGTTGTGCCTTGGCCGACTAATGATACAGGACCATAGACAAGGCTATAAACTAGTAATGGAGCACCCAGAGCGATTGTGATATCAAAAATATTCGAGCCTACAACATTGCCTAGTGAATCTTCAATATTACCCTTGCGAGCGTCTTTGATAGATAGAATTGCGTCAGGAACACTTGTCGCTGCTGCCGCAAAAATAATTGCTGTAAAGTACGGAGCAATATCAAGTGCTTTTGCACTGATCATTACAGCTTCAGCTAAGTAATGACAGGCTACTGAGATAACTAGCACTGCTAATGATAGATTGACCCAAGCCGATTTTGTTGTCAGTTTCTTGCCACCGAATAATAGGTGGTTGAACTGGAATGTGATCAAAGCTTTTAGCTTGCTTGGCTGTTCATCATCATCATCATCATCATCATCATCGTCTTCGCTATCAGTAGAGTTTGACATCTTATGTTGAATCATTAAGTAAGCAACATACACAAGGTAGAACACTACTAATGACGCTCCAGCAATCCACGTTAATTCTGTATTACCTAAAAAGTAAAGAAGAAGTAATTCTGCTAAAATTAAGAAAGTAGCATCACGAGCAAACGATTTTTTACTAATCGTAATCTCTTTTAATTTCTCAACTGTACCATCAGACTTTTTAACTCCATAGTACCTTACAGCTACAATACAAAGAAGTGGGATAACAACGGTATTAAAAACTGCACTACCCGCAGTCGTAGCAATACCTGCCGTAAATCCAGCCATATCGTTATACATAAACAATAAAAAGGAAGCTGTCAGTAACTCAGGCAATGAACTACCAATAGCATTAATCAAGGCCCCTTTTAGGCCCCCTGACATGTTTCGACCTAAGTAATCAGCACATGCCTCAAATTCATCACAAGCATACATAATTACAACTGATGCAATAACAGTCATAACGATAGCCTGTCCTAATAGATAAAGATCCATAAACAACCTTACTAAATTAATTTAAGTCGTGAGTACTTATAAGTACTCACTATACAAGTCTTCTGACTCACCTAAAGAACTGATAACTTTCTTTAATACGGCCTTTTCATCATCATCAATGCCATTTTCAACATTAGCGACAGAGATCCCTAGGGCGATTAAAGTAGTTGATTCCGCTTTATCTTTGAACTTCACGATATTTGTATAAGCTTTACCTGAACCAACAATCTTATCTAACTTAAGTTGATTTACGATTTCGTTGTATTCTCGCTTAACATCATTTAATTCATAAGATGCAAGTGCGTCAGTTGATTTAACAAAGTCTAGCAACTTAGCTTCTTCATCTTGACTGGCATAGCCATCAGCATAGGCGATAAGGGCTGCGACTGAAACTGATGCTTTAAGGAATGGGGTTCCTGTAAAGTTTTTCACTTCCTTTTGAGCTCGCCCTTTTAGCTTATTAAATAAAGATAAGCCTTCTGATTTTAACGAAAGCAATGTGCTTTTAGCGTTACTTGTCAATTCATCGGTATTACTTGAATTAATAAGTTTTGAGGCTGAAGAAACTAAGTTTTCACCTAACTTCTTTTCAAAACTGAATGCTTCTTGAAGGCTGCATTCAGAATAACCGCACCAATCTGCGAGAACTGAAATCTCATTAAATCCGTCATCAAGGAATCGGAACTTAAATTGACCATTACGATTGTAAAACTCACCAATTAACCAATATTTGCTACTTGATTTTTTGCTTAGTAAAAAGTCAACGCCACCGGCTGATAGATTAATTGAACTAATACCTTCAGCAACTAGTTTGATTTTTGAACCAGCATCAAATTTAGATAGGTCCAGTTTACCGCTTTGAATGAAAGCATTGTCTTCAAATACATTGAGAGGCTTTTTACATTCATACGAATCAGGTAATACAACGATACCTTTTGTTTCTTCTAATTGGACGGTTTTAGCGTCCAACGTGGTTGCTTGGCCTTTAATTAAAACAGTCATAAAGAAAGCCCTCTTAGAGTTTCATGCAGGCTTTAATATTTTCCTGTAAATCATTAACCGTGCGGCCTTGGCATAACTCACCGATAGTATCGAATGTCCAATCACCGCCATTGCGAGATACTTTACCCATGATAATTGCGGTATGTGAACCACTTGAATCTAGCGGATAATTAATCAGTTCTTTTTCGTTGTTGCCTAAAATTCGGCAATACGCTTTATCTACAATGTTGAAGTCAACACCGTAAGTGAATGTTGAAACTGTAAAAACAAGATGCTCTACATTATCAGGAAGGTCATCTAATGAAACGCGAATTTGTTCATCATCACCGTCACCTTCGCCTGTGGTATTATCACCAGAATGTTGAATGCTGCGGTTTTGATTGTAGTGGTTAGCTCGAGGATAATACACTACATTTAGGACGTTACCTTGAGAGTCTAATGAAACACAGCTTGCGTCCAAGTCAACATCACATGGCACTTTTTCCATTTGACCGGTCTCTTTGGCACCAAAACCTAAAATTCCGCCAGATTTAACTGGTTTTAAGATAAACGCATCCCAACCAAGCCCCATTGTAATATGAGATAGTTTGTTGTCGTTATTTGCTTTCAATAATGAAATGCCTTGACCTTTATTTAATGTAATAGCCATAAAATATCCTTAGTGTAGTTTAAAATAACAAGCAAAGGTGTTTGCTTTGTTGAAGGCTATCCTATCCACCACAATCCAATAGTCAACATATTATTGATATATTTTTTTGTGATGATCGTATGTTGACATGTAAAGATACATTGTTATTATCGCTTAAATGCGGTAACGCAAATAAACAAAATGTAAGGTTTTTATATGAATTCAAATAATGCGGAAAATCATGCTGATTCTTCCATCCCGCCATTTGTTGTCGATATTTATAGTGGAAAGTTGACAATAAATAGTAATAGTAGCCATAAGCAAATTAGAGAATTATTGTCTTTTGCTTCGCGCTTTAACGAAAAAAGACAGTATATGTTTGCCTCTAAAGTGTTAGGTAAGTATATACCAGCATGCCCAAATGAAATTAATTCAAAGCAACTTGAATTGATTGAAGATCTGCATTTACATGATGAATTAACAACATTTATTGGGTTCGCGGAGTCTGCATGTGGTCTGGGTGAAGCCTTATTTAATAAGTGTCTTGCAAAGGCGCCATACTTAGTTGATAAATCGATTTACACGCATACTACGCGACAATTCAATGATGACGAAGAAACCATTATCGAATTTATTGAACCGCATAGTCATGCTTCAGATCAGGTTTTATTAAAACCAAAAGACCCTGATATCTTATTTACGCTTAAAAACTCGACATGCCTTGTTGTGGTTGAAGATGAAATTACGACAGGTAAGACGCTTGAAAATTTCATTGCTGAGTTTTTAAAAGTAAATCATACGCTTCGTAGACTTGTAATTTTAACCTTCGTTGATTGGCGAACATCTAATCAAAATATGAACCTTCGTAATAGGTTCCCAGAGCTTGATATTATTGAGCATTCACTTTTGAGTGGAACAATCGAATTTGAACAATATAAACCTAACAAAACGTTTAATCCTAAGCGCCCTCACGTTTCAAATAGTCAATCTGATACCTGCGCTAACATTTCTGATGCTAAATACGGCATTTTCAAGACAGATCGTAAAACCGCTTTAGCTGTTGAAACGGTTGCTGCTTTTACGAAACATTTTGACATCCCATGTATGATTGTTGGCACAAGTGAATTTACAGCTTGGCCACAACAGGTTGCAAAAGATATATTTGATGAAGGCGGTGATGTATTAACTATTTCATCAACACGCGCCCCTCTTCAAATCCATAATGATATAAAAAGTAAGACATCATTTTTATCTCACTATGGTGATGGTGAAATGCATTATATTTATAACTTATGCACCCATCGAAAGGTATTCATAGCTTATGATACATTCGCAAATGCAGAAAGGCACAAAGACCTTCTAGAATCACTAAACGCTACTGCTATCGTGTTGGAGGCTGAGTAATGAATTATTTTATTACTGATTTAGATCACTGTATTATTTTTCCAAAAAAACTTAAAGATACAGGTTTTCCTGAAGCGCACACTGAGATTTATACTCGACAAAATGAACCTTACCGAGGCGCGGTTATGCCTAACGTTCTTATAGACATGATTGATCGAGTTGCTGATAAAAATGTTATTATCACTGCTCGACCGTTTGTTGATGTTGATAAGTTATCGATGCCATTTAATTATGAGTACGCTATTTGTTCTCATGGTGCTGATATTTATCAAAATGGAACGATCATACACTCGTTAGTAAGTGAAACAGGAGCAGCATCAGTAGCCGCAGCCTATACGTATTTATTAGAAGTCGAAAAGATTCAGAAGGCGAACAAAGAGTTCAGTGTTTTAGCAGATGAAATTGGCGTTGTGAATTCTGAATTTACAGGGACTCCTGCTTATATTGGGATCAAACTTAAAGATGAAAGTGATGCCGAAGATTTCTATAAGCAATACAACTTAGATTTCTTAATGAGCGATTCTTCATTCAATCTAAAACTGCTTGAAAATGGCAGAACACTTACGCTTATTCCAACCACGGTATCAAAAGAACATGCGCTCTCTTACATGCTAGAAAATGTAATTAATAAAGAGTGTAAAACACCTTTCTTAATTGGTGCTGGTGATAGTCATTCAGATATGCCATTCATGCGAATGTGCCATTGGTGCATGACACCATCGACTTCACAAATTATGCAGCAACCTACAGCAAAAATTTAAGGATTAAAAATGAAAACAACACAAATTGGCTCTTACCCAAAGAACGATGTTACATTCTTAGTTAAACTAATCGACATCGAAGAACTATCTGCATTAGAAAAAGAGCAGCAGCTTCAAGCTGGTGAAAAACATTACTCAGAGATGATCAGTAAAGAGTATAAACCAACTGAAGAATATATGGAGCTCTTTGATACATTACTTAAACTAAATGGTCAAAAAATGGCTGATGCGCTTGTAACTATTGCAAACCATATGCACATCAATAATCCTGACGAAATCACGCTTATTTCACTTATGCGAGCTGGGACCCCTGTCGGAGTGTTATTAAAACGAGTTCTTGAAGAGCGCTTTGGTAGAAGCGATGTAAAACACTATTCTATTTCAATTATTCGCGACAAAGGCATTGATACAAATGCTTTAAACTACATTCTAGAACATGAAAAGCGTAACCCAACTAATTGCTTAATGGTCGATGGTTGGACAGCTAAAGGCGTTATTACTCGTGAATTAAAACATTACATGGGTGAGTTCAATAAAGACCGCGAAATTCCTATGTCTGACACTTTATACGTATTGTCAGATATTGGCGGAACAGCAGATGTGACCGCGAACTTTGATGATTATGCTATTCCATCAGGTGTTTTAAATTCAACAGTATCAGGCCTTGTTTCGCGATCAATTTTAAATGATGAAATTGGTCCTAACGACTTTCATGGTGCAAAGTACTATAGCGAATTAGAGCCATATGACATGAGTGAGACTTTCATTAACACTATCCTGCCCCTTTGCATGACTAATGAAATTAAACCATGTGAAGACAGTGTAGAGGCTGCAAAAGAACAATCTGAATCTATGATGGCTTATGTTCACAGCACAATGAAGCGTTTCAACGAAACTGATATTAACATGGTCAAACCGGGTGTAGCCGAAGCAACTCGTGTAATGTTGCGTCGTATTCCTGAGGTATTAATTGTAAAAAGCATTGATGATTCAGACACAGCCCATATCGTTCAATTGGCTAATGATAAAGCTATTCCGGTTGAGGTTGATCCAAACATGCCAATTAAGGCTGTCAGTGTAATCAGCAACTTAAAAAAATAACCATTTAGGGCCAGATTAGGCTTAACTACATCTGGCCACAACCCATCAAAAGGTATTGTAAATGCCAAATATTTCTGTACATGATTTTGATATGTATACGTTGAATATGCAGTATGCAATTCGACACAACTATGACTGGAAAATTGATTTCGAAGACTGGCTTGCCAAAGTTCGTAATTCATTGTCTAACATGAGTTCTAGTGATAATGTACTTTTCATATTGCCGAATAAAAATGGCCAAATCGGTAAATATATGGCATTTGACAAAAAAATGCTTTATGAAGTTACGAAAATTAATAACTCAGTTCTATCAAGAATTTTGAATGTGTATCCTCGTTTCATGGCTACCCTTTTCATTAAATTTTATCAGAAGTATATTTCACCAAAAAAAGGGTATAAATGCGCCCACAATATCTGCTATAACAATGGCGGTTGGTGAACTACTCGCAGCTAAAGCTCGCGAGCTTCCAAGATAGTAGCCTAAGCGACTAACCTTTCTTTTTTGACGCTTCGTTGGACACTGCTAATCGAGCTTTTGGCTCGACTAGTCTTACGATTGCCTCCACGTCCACTATCTGACTTAGTTCTGAGAACTCCATCGTCAGACAACTCCGTTCCAGAGTCTAAAATGAGATTGATTGCCCGTTTCTTTATAACCAATGACGCATTGT
>NZ_JAKGBG010000073.1:0-17168 GCF_021532595.1 Pseudoalteromonas sp. OFAV1 | reverse complement strand
GCTGCCTCAGCACTTGCTGTTTCGTCAATGTGCAGGTTTAAGCTAGTCAACTGGGTGGTGATGAGTTGGCGAATGGTTTTATCGTCTTCAACTATGAGTAATTTTTCAGGGCGCATCGTTTAATCCAAGTAGCTAAGGCACATCCTTATGACCTTAGCGTAAGGAGTGCGATTGTTATTGCGTCCGCGTTATGACTATTCGAGCAACGGGGTTATCAAACTTGTATTGGCTTGTAAGCACTGAGCTTGCTAAACCATCATCTTGAGTTACAACTCCCGGGTGCATTGCTACCCGATTAATGTCGTCTCGCATTTCGTTAAAACCTTCACCTGAATCAGCCGGACCAGGAATAGTGCCAGCAGCTTCAGAGTTGGCTTCAGTGCCAGCATCATAGGAAAAACTAGTACGAGACAGTGACTCATTAACCGCTAACGAAGACACGTCTATAGCATTAAGACCGGTAAACGCATCATTTGTATTCACTAACATAGTTGCAACACTGATTTTTAATGAATCAAGCTCCCCGGTTGTTAGTACCATAGTAACCTGTTGACCCGGTGGTAGTGGGCTTTCTGCAGAAGCGGATTGCAAAGTGTATTCACTGGCTAAAAGCTCGCTGTTATCGCCGCCTTCGGCCATTAATTCAAGAGCACTAGAAGCTGGTTCGCCAATTTGCCATAGCATGCCATCGGTATGGGCAATCACGGCAACAGGTGAGAAAGGTTGAGCGGCAGTGAGATTAGTCACTTGCACGGTAAATTGATGGCTTTCTGCCATTTCTCCCATTTGGTTAGTCATCTCATCCACACTGTCTGTCATATCAACAGTCTTTTTATCAGAGCCACCGCAAGCTGTGAGGCTTCCTGCGAGTGCAATGATGAGTAAGCTTTTTGAAAAGCGCATAATAACCTCCTATTTCACTGTGATAGTTAACATAGCAACAGGGTTAAGCCATCTGTGAACGGTATTATTAAGGTCACTCACTCCACCTTCAGGATCATCGTCACCTAAGTTCCCAGGGTGAATATGAACCATCATATTGCTTTCGCTACTAGTTACACCGCTTGCATTCATACCGGCATTACCGCCCGGCGCAGCCGGAATACCTGGCATTCCCATAGCACCAGAGCCATCGACAACTCGTTCGTCATTTGCTTCGGTGCCTGCATCATAAGCGTTTAAATACAGGGTGTAAGTCCCTGCTTCTGATGGGATCATCCAACTGTCTAAACCAACAAAGCCATCATTGGTAGGCAGTAACATAGCTGTTAACGACAAGTAGTTGTTACCTTCACTGGTGGTAAGCGAAGCCATTGTAGAGCTGGTTGGCGCTAATAAGCCTTCGGCTGGATTAGCAACCATATCGTTATTTGCTGCAGCTGCTTCATTCATTAATGGTTCTATGTTACCGCCTTCAGCCATCGCTTGAAGAGCCATTGAAGCAGGTGTAGCTACGTTAAACATCTGGCTATCGTTAGTGTGAGCAGTAATTAAGATAGGAGTAAAGTGTAAGCCTTGCGTAAGGTTAGTTAGTTTTATATCAAGCTCAGCGGCTTGGCTTGTAAGGCTAGTGACTGCACATGCAGCAAACAAAGTTAAAGGTAAAGCTTTCATGATCGATTCCTGTTTTTGATGATTCAAAATCAGTATCGAACAGCAATATCCAAAAACTTTCACAAAGTTATCACATTTTTATCACAGCCAAAAAAGTCTTCTCAAAAGCCTTTTGTTTGTCTTTTGTGCACGTTTTTGTTTTAAATCTAAGCAAATTATCTATGGTAAAGTAGCCTAAAGGTTTATAGTAGAAACATAAACAGACCATAACAAGGAATTTAAAATGGATGATAATCAAAAAGTTGAAATAATTGTGGCCGATAAAGAGCAGCGTAATTGGGCGATGTTTTGTCATTTAAGTGCATTAGCGGGATTACTTTTCCCATTTGGCTCGGTTATTGGTCCGCTTATTATTTGGCTGGTGAAAAAGGAAGAAATGCCGCTTGTTGCTGAGCATGGCCGCAAGTCATTGAACTTTCAACTCACCATGATGATTGCTTACATTGTTAGCTTCTTACTGGTGTTTGTTGTTGTTGGTGTCATTTTATTACCAATCGTTGCACTGTTTTCTTTGATTATGGTTATTGTCTCGGCAATTAAAGCCAGTGATGGAAAAGAAGTTAATTACCCATTGACGATTGAATTTATAAAATAAACTGATTGCCATATAATGAGAGCTCAGCCCTTTGCTGAGCTTATTTTGTGGTATTTATGGCCTATTTCTCCTTATTCCTCAGCGCGTTTATTTCCGCAACCTTATTACCGAGCTCCTCTGAGTTAGTTATGACCGCCATGATTGCCAGTGGTGATTATCTACTTTGGTTGTTATGGCTAAGTGCAACCGTGGGTAATGTGCTTGGGAGTTGTGTGAATTATTGGCTAGGCACGCAAGTCATGCGTTTTAAAGACCGTAAATGGTTTCCTGTATCGCAAAAGTCGATAGATAAAGCAGAACAGCAATTTAATAAGTATGGTATCTACAGCTTGCTATTTGCTTGGTTGCCCATTATTGGCGATCCACTTACTGTGGTTGGAGGAATTTTTCGGGTAAAATTTTCTGTATTCGTCGCATTAGTCGCCCTAGGCAAAGGCGCGCGTTATTTAGCTGTGCTTGCCTTTGCGGTAGGACTAGGGCGTGTTTACCTTTTATGATTAATTTTGCAGCAGTGTGTTTGGTATTTAGGCAAGGCAGAGCCTATGTAGTGTGGTTGTTCCACATAAATAGGTGATAACGCAGCATCAATGCCAAACACGCGCTGCCCTTCGGGTTCTTCCTAGGGGCGATTAACTCTTTGTTGCTCGATTTTTACTTAGCCCACTAGGTTACAAATCTCGCGCCGCGATTAAATCGCCCCTAGAGTGAACAAATTTTAATCCACAAAGGTGAACACGCCCTTATTCTAGCTTTTTTGCCAATCAAGAGTCAGTGATACTGAATCAGCAAAGCGCAGCGCATGCGGTTTATCGACACGCACTTTGGCATAGTGAACACTTTGATGCTGGTGGCAAATCGCTAAAATTTCAGCAACCAATTTTTCTAGCAGTAAAAAGTGGCCTTCTTCGACAAGGCTGATCACTTCTTTAGTAATAGTCTTGTAGTTTAGCGCTTTATCGACTGCGTCAGTCTCACAAGCTTGATCAGCAGGGTAGTGAATTTCTAAATTAATCACTACATCTTGCTTTTTCTCGCGTTCCTCAGGGTTAAAACCAATGAAGGTTCGTAGCCTGAGGTTAGTGACATTAATAATTGCGTTAGCCATCATTACCCTCTAACTAGTTGTAAGAACTCGTTACGGGTTTTTGGATCTGCTCTGAAGTTGCCTAGCATGACCGATGTACGCATGCTTGAGTTTTGCTTTTCAACGCCGCGCATCATCATACACATATGTTTTGCTTCAACAATTACACCCACGCCTTTTGCTCCGGTTACTTCTTCAACCGCTTTAGCGATTTGATGGGTTAATTGCTCTTGAATTTGAAAACGGCGTGCGTACATATCAACAATACGCGCAAATTTAGATAAACCAAGAACTTTGCCATTTGGGATATAGGCAATATGACAACGACCAACGAATGGCAGCAAATGATGCTCACACATAGAGTAAAGTTCAATATCTTGAACCAGTACCATGTCATCGGCGTCTGATGTAAATACCGCATTGTTAGTGATCTCGTCTAACGTTTGGCGATAACCTTTTGTCAGATACTCCATTGCTTTAGCGGCGCGCTTAGGCGTGTCGAGTAACCCTTCTCGTTGTGGATCTTCACCCACGGCGCTAATAATTTCGTGGTAACTCTTTTTTAAATCATCGTGCATAGGATTCTCAGTAATTCGTTATTTTAAATGTCTGCCACCATCGACAGGCATCGAACGCCCGGTAATGTAATGGCTGTGTAGTAATAGCTCTACGCTGTGAATAATTTCAGCGCAACCAGGCTCAATGCCCATCAGTGATTTTTGTAATGTTTTTGCTTTGTATTCGTCGCTATCATCTTCGTTGAAAATGATTAATGACGGCGCAATTGCATTGACCTTGATTGCAGGGGCAAACTTAGCCGCGAATGATTTTGTTAAGTTATCAAGTGCAGCTTTGCTTGCAGCATAAGCAAGGTGTTTTGGACTACCTTTTTCAACGACATAATCGGTGAGATGAATAATATCGGCAGGGTGTCCTGTATTTTCGTAATGGTGTAGCAGTAAATCGCTCACTGCTAAATTTATTAGGTAGGGCGCTTTTGCATGAATTCGCATCATATTATCGAAAAGCGCTGCATAATCATGGTTACTTGCTTCGCAGTCCCAACTAGAAGCGTTATGAATTATGGCTTGAAGTTGATTGGTATGCGATTTTAATTGTTCTATGAAGTTGGCAATCGCTTCATCACTATTAAAGTCAGCATGAATACATGTAGCCCCTTGTCCAGCTAGTACATCAATGGCTTGATGACGCGTACGGTAGGTAACAATGATTTCTTGCCCTTGCGCTAAAAAGTGCTCGGCCAAAGCGAGTCCAATTCGTTGGCCTGCGCCAGTAATTAATATGGGCGATGACATAAACTAATATAAAACCTTAGATTTTTAATGTAATGAGTAATGTGTTTAACACTATCAACTATAAACCAAATTACAGAACTATTTCATCTTTACTGCAATGATGTTGCTAAACTTTCTACGCAAATGAAGATAACCCAGATCATTTTTAGTAATGGAGTTATTGTAGTTAGCTTGGTTTTGATAAGAAAAGCATGTCTTAAGCAAACCCAAAAAATCATTATCTCGCAGCTTTTAACGCCGGGCTAAAGGAAGTTTTAGGTATCAGGGAAGAGTTAGCTGTAGGCAATTAAACAGTGTTAATTGCCTACAGCTAGAAAATAATGCAGCAAATAATATTGTTGCTTACAGCGCGTCGTAAACGGTTGGAATAGCTTGACGTTTATGTTGAGTGCGAAGATAAATCGCAGTTAGCTTCTCTTCAACTTCTGCTGAGACTTCTTTGCCTTCTAAGAAATCGTCAATTTGATCATAAGTTAGGCCGAGCGCTTCTTCATCGGTTAAGCCTGGGCGGTCACATTCTAAATCAGCGGTAGGAGCTTTATGCACTAGCACTGCTGGTGCGCCTAGATGCTCTGCAAGAGCACGAACTTGGCGCTTAGATAAACCAAATAGAGGAGCAAGATCACATGCACCATCACCAAATTTTGTGTAAAAGCCGGTAATATTTTCAGCGCTATGGTCGGTGCCAACAACTAATCCTTGGCAGAAGCCTGCAATTTCATATTGTGCGACCATGCGCTGGCGTGCTTTAACATTACCCTTAATGAAATCTATTTTAGCTTGTTCAGGAAGCTCTGCACTTGCACCGACTACCGCGGCCATAGCTTGTTCATGCATACCATCTACAGCTGCTTTGATATTAACCGTCATGCGCTTTGATGGCTTGATAAAGTCAACCGCAAGTTGTGCTTCGTCTTCATCTGCTTGTACACCGTAAGGTAAACGTACAGCAATGAACTGATAATCGTTGGTGTTATGTTCTTGGTTTAATTCATCTACAGCTAATTGACATAAACGACCACAGGTTGATGAATCAACACCGCCACTGATCCCTAATACAAGCGAGCGTGAGTGCGCAGCAATGAGACGGCTTTTTAGAAAGTTGACGCGACGAGTGATTTCCGCTTTTACATCAATAGTGGGTTGGACTTTCATTTCTGCCAGAATGTCGGCACGCATGGTAGAGCTCCTTTTTTACTTTTGGTTGTCAGCGTGGAAGCCCCAAGACGAATGGGGTAGCTACATTATGTTACGGGTCAGGTTATTATTAAAGACCTAAATGCGCTTTTATTTCGTTAATTTGTTGCTTAAGTTCGTCTATTTCAGCTCTTAATTGTTGAACTTCGCTACTGTTAATTGCTTCAGGCTCACTCAGCATCTCTTCGATACTATCTGGATCAACGAATAAGTGCATATAACGACTTTCTCGTTTTCCTGGCTCACGGGCTAAGCGAGTGACATATTCTTTCTCGATTAATGCAGCTAAAGCTGCTTCCACTTCATTAACATTACTAAACTCAGCAAGGCGGTTACTTCGGGTTCTAAGCTCGCCGGGGGTTTGTGGTCCGCGTAATAGTAGCAAACAGATAATAGCACGCTGTTGTTCGGTAAATTGCAAGCTGCCAAACTCGGTATTGCAAAAGCGGTGCGCGTACTTATTAACCCGCCCAGAAAGGCCTTCATCTAAGGTTACTAATCGCTGCGCAATGAGTTCATCAAGGGTATCTTGTACTTGTGATTCAGATAACGACAGTACTGGATCTCGATTAGATTTTTGGTTGCAAGCGTTGGTAAGTGAATTTAAAGATAATGGATAATGTTCAGGTGTTGTACTTTGTTTTTCGAGCAAACAGCCAATGACGCGTTGTTGATTTATTGATAATTGCATTGTTTTACTCTCTATTCTTCAGTGCTTAACCACACGGTTAGTTTTTTACTGAGCGTATCAAACTTCAAAGGTTTGGTAACATAATCATTCATGCCCGCATTTAAACAGCGTTCTTTGTCACCTTGCATTGCATTAGCGGTGAGCGCAATGATAGTTACATCTTGATGTGCCTTACCAGCTTCACCTGCACGAATTGCCCGAGTTGCTTGGTAGCCATCCATTTCTGGCATTTGGCAATCCATAAGCACGAGTTGGTAAGGCATTTGCTCGCGACGAGATAGCTTAGCAATTGCTTCAAGGCCATTTTCAGCTATGTCGAAGCTGATACCTACCTGCTTTAAAAGCGATCCAGCAACAATTTGATTAACCTTATTATCTTCAACTAGCAGCACTTGTGAAGCAGAATTTTCATCTTGGGTGGCAACTTTTGTAATCAGTGTGTCGTTGTTTACTTGTTGTTGCTCAATGTATTTTTCGTTAGCAAGTGAGTTAAATAAATCTGACTGGGTCAAAGGTTTAAAAATGATACTCTCAGCTTTTAAGGGCTGTTTGCTTTGCACTTCGGTCAAACTCATTGGTGCCATTAAAATACGTTTACACTGTTCGGCATTAAAGTGTTTAACAAAAACTTGTTGTTGCTCTTTAGTTGCGTTGGTATAAAACAAGAAATCAACGAAAATCGCGTCACATTCGACATGTTCCGTCATAGCCACGCGACTCAATAAACGTGTCATATCGGTAAATACTTCAACGCTGGCACCCCATAGTTGCAGCTGTTTTTTCGCTATATTGCTACTCAACTTACAATTATCTGCAATAAATATATGTTTTTTATCAATAATATGGCTGGGTTCTAGGGCTTTCTTTTTATGATCTATTTTCACTTTTACAGAGAAATTAAAAGTACTGCCTTCTCCATATGAGCTGACCACACTCACATCGCCCTTCATTAGGTTACATAGTTGTTTAACAATCGCTAAGCCAAGCCCTGTACCGCCATATTGGCGAGTTGTTGAGGTATCTGCTTGGGTAAATGAGTCAAATAATGTAGCTTGCTTTTCAGGCTTAATACCGACTCCGGTATCAATGATGGAACAGTTTAAAAAGTGCTCGTCATCTAATTTCTCAAGCTTAGCAATAATAATTATTTTGCCATTTTTAGTGAATTTAACCGCATTACTAACGAGGTTGTTGATAATTTGTCTGATCCTGTTTGGATCACTGACAATAAATTCGTGATAAATATCAGTCGTATCAAGGATAAGTTTGGTGTTGTTTTGTTCGGCTTTAATTGCAAATGATTCGATGGTGTTGCCGAACAGTTTTGAAATATTAAAGCTAACATTTTCGATATCTAGTTTACCGGCTTCAATTTTTGAGAAATCTAAGATGTCGTTAATGATATGCAAAAGTGACTCGGCTGAAGATTGTGCTAGCTCTAGATGATGGCTCTGTTGGCTATCTAATTTAGATTGCTTAATGATATTGAGCATGCCAATCACCCCATTCATTGGAGTGCGTATTTCATGGCTCATACTTGCTAAGAACTCACTTTTTGCTTTTACTGCTTGTTCAGCTGCTTCTTTAGCTTGCACTAGTTGCTGCTCGGTTTCTATACGGCGTTGGCTGGCGTGTAAACTACCAATTAGCGCTGCAACAGCAATTAAAAAACTTTCTTCGTTTTTGCTCCATTGCCTGCGAGATTTGCATTTTTCTGCGCACACAACCCCCATGGTTTTACTACCGGTGGGAATGATCACCGTGAGCATTGAGCATATTTTAAATCGTTCAAAATAAGTTGTTCGTAATTCTTTTAAAAACGGATGGTGCGGGGCATCACTAGCATTTACAACGGCATTGTTATTAATGGCGTCAAAGTAATCAGGGTAATCAATTTGTTTTAGTGTGGTTGCTTCTCGTATTTGTGGTGTATTCTCGTCATGAACAGCAAAGGTATCGAGAGACTCTCTGTCGTCACTAAATAACCAAATGCTGGCACGGTCAACGTCAAAAGCATGACAAATCGCTTGTACAATGACATGCTTTGATAAATTCAAATTACCCGTTAGTACAGCATCATTAACAGTGAGCGACGCTAAAATCTCGTTGTGTAAAGCTACTTTCCTGTTTTCAATTTCAACTCGTTTACGGGCATCAATATTTTGCAGTGAGCCGAATACTTTTATGCAGCGGCCATTACGATGTTCGGTTTCGGCGTGAACTAACACCCATATTTCATCCCCATCAGCTGTGACGACTTGTACCTGAGTTTCAAAGCTTTCGCCGTTTTTTATAGCGCGCTCATTCAATTGGCGGATTTTATCGCGGCTTTCACCGGCTTTAAAATAACTATAATTTTGAGGCCACTCGGGCTGCTTGCTCAGCGGAAATTTAAAAATTTGTTTGGTCATATCAGACCAATACACAGATTTTGTTTCTAGGTTGAACGACCATGCCCCTACTTTGGCAAGACTACTCATAGTCTCTAGCATTCGCTCACTCTTATATTGCCGCTCAAGCATTTTCAGAAAAAACCATGAGCAACCTGCAAATAAAACACAAAATAAAATAATGGCTAACCGTAGTGGCCAAATGGCAGAAGCAGGGGGGTGCCAACCTGCTTTGGGTGATGCGTACATTTGCCACTTACCACCCGGGAAGTGAATTATAAAATCGAGAGGATCATTTTTTAAAATTGCACTTTTTCCGTAAAAGAAATCTCCTTGTGAGCCCAGACCATTTCGCCCTTGCAGGGCAACATCATAATTTTCACTGAGCGAAACTAAACCAGAGTTTACATATATTTTATTGATATCAAGTACCACAGATAATAATCCCCAAAACTGTTGTTCTGGAGGAATAAATACAGGCATACGTGCGATGAGTGCCTGTCCACCTTGTACTAGCTCTAATGGGCCAGCCATAACAATCTGGTTTTCATCTCGTGCTCTGAGCGCATCTGCGCGTTGTGCTGCATTTTCTAAAAAATTAAGCCCAATTGATTTTTCGTTACCTTCAAGGGGGTAGGTCATTCGAATAACCATATTGGGAGCCGCACCAATATTTCTTAGTTCAGATGAGGTTTCAAATAGTGGAGAGGCTATTTGGCTGTAACGAGCTTGATCTAAATTTGGCTCCGCCGTTATAGCTACGGCGAGACCGCGAACAAGTTGAATATTTGAGACGAGGATCGCTTCTAATTCAGCCCGATAAGCACTTACTTTTGCTAGCTCTTGCGCACGGAAAGCATCTTTTTCACGGTGATAATTTATCCGATCAATCACGATACCTATAACGATAACAAGCACGAGAGATAGCCAAAAAGCTAACTTTAATTTATGTAATTTCTTATTATCAGTGTCGATCGTTAATGGCATTAGAAGCATTGATTTTTTTACTATTTAATTACTATAGACAATTTACCTTGTAATTAACAATGGGGACTTTGATATGTAAGTTATTTGTCTGTGGGTCGTTTTCTCAGTTCAGTGATCATTATTTTGTATGAAGACACTATTTTTTCACAAAACTTAGGTTAATATAGTGTTACTTTAGCTAAGGGAAGCAAGCATGTTTAAGATAATCAAATGGTTACTAGTCGCTTCGCTCATCATCGGACTATTGGCAACAGGCCTCATCTATGGGGTGTTGAATCTAAGTTTGCCAGCACTTGATGGTCGAGGACAAAGTAATGCAATTACTCACTCAGTGAAGATTGAGCGTGATGCTTTGGGGCAAGCTGTTATTAGCGCTCAAAATCGCTTAGATGCTGCTTATGCGCTTGGTTTTGCGCATGGCCAAGACCGATTCTTTCAAATGGATTTATTGCGCCGTAATGCGGCGGGTGAATTAAGTGAGCTGTTTGGTAAAGCTGCGTTAGAGCTTGATAAAAAAATGCGTTTTCATCAATTACGTCAGCGTAGCCAGTTTTTAGTTGAGCAACTACCTGCTGCAGATAAGACGCTACTTAAAGCCTATGCTAATGGCGTGAACGAAGGTTATGCGCAATTGGGTTTTGATAGCTTTGAATACATATTAACAGGCTCGAGTGCTCAACCTTGGCAAAGCGAAGACAGTTTGTTGGTTATTTTTAGTATGTACTTAGACTTACAAACAGCAACATTTGAACGAGATAAAACGCTGATAGAAATTGAGCAGCTTTACGGTAAAGACATGGTTGACTTTATTACCCAGCCAAGCCCTTATCAGGCTGCACTTGATAACAGTCAGTTACCTGCATACGGTGCAGGGATCCCTGCTTTAAACAAATCATCATGGGTAATCAACGATATTCTCGACCGAAAAGAATTAGGGAGTAATAATTGGGCCGTTACAGGGCAGTTAACTAAAACGGGCGCTGCAATGTTATCTGATGATATGCACCTTTCTTTTGCGGTGCCAATCATTTGGTATCGCGCTCAACTTAATTATCCTGTTGATGGTCAGATGCAGCAAATTACCGGTGTATCATTGCCGGGGGCACCGGCAATTGTGGTTGGTACAAATAATAAAATCGCGTGGGGTTTTACCAATGGTTATTTAGATACCGCCGATTGGGTAGCGCTTGAGAGTAAAGAGAAAACGTGGCAAATAGATGAACCCATTTTACTTAATGATGGCAAGGTTGAAAATTATGCTTTGACCATGAGTGAGTATGGTCCCGTTAAAGAAATTAATGGCAAACCCTATGCTTTAAGTTGGGTTGCTCACCATGATTATGCCGTTGATATGGACTTATTAAAGCTTGAAAGTGCAAAAACGGTTGATGATGCGCTAGCTATTGCTGCAGACGTTGGTATTCCGGTGCAAAACTTAATGGTGGTCGACGATAAAGGCAATGCTGCATGGAAAAATATGGGAGCAGTGCCTGCACGTAAAGTGCCTCATCAACTGGCTGTGTCTGAACAAGCTTACTCTGCAGCTTGGCATGAGAATGAAACGGATCGTCCCTTTGTAAAAAATCCTGAGAGCGGTCGTTTATGGACTGGTAATTCTCGTGTTGTTTCGGCTAAAGATGATGAGCGATTTGGTAATGGTGCATACGCGATGGGGGCAAGATCAGCACAAATTCGCGATCGTTTATTTGAAAAGCAGCAATTTACCGAGCAAGATTTTTATTCATTACAGCATGATAACGAGGCGCGCTTTTTAGCACCATGGCATCAATTACTGGTTAAACAGCTTAGTACTGCAGGCGATAAATATGCGCTGTATTTAAAAGAGCTAAATAACTGGCAGGCGTGTGCTTGTAGTGACTCAAGTGGTTACACCTTAGTAAAACGTTACCGCAGTGAAGTGATTAATAGCTTATTTAGCCCATTAGAAAATAAGCTAAAAGATCTCGACAGTAGTTTAAAGCCAGTTAAGCGAGATTTAGAGCCTGCCGTTTGGCAACTTATCGAAGCTCAGCCTCAAACATGGTTAAACCCTGATTATGCAAACTGGCAACAGCAAATGGTAGGAGCCTTTGACCGCGTTATTACTAAACTTACAGAGCAGTACGGTAATAATCCACACAGTTGGCAATGGGGTAAGGTCAACGAATTAGTGATTGAGCACCCGTTTGCCAAGCAAATACCGGCACTTAAAAGCTTATTAAATATGCCTACAGCTCCTGGTTTTGGCGATACCTTCATGCCAGCAGTCCAAGGTCGTAGCTTTGGCGCTTCACAGCGTTTTATAGTACAACCAGGCCATTTAGATAAAGCGATTATGGCGATTCCTGGTGGTCAATCAGGGCATCCGTTGTCGGAGTTTTATCGAGCTGGATTTGACGACTATGTGAGTAACGGTTTAACTCCTCTATTACCACAAGAGATTATTCATAGTATTCGTATTGATGCGGTTAACTAACCGCATCAATATCATCGAAAGTAGGGTTGGAACCTTTCGCGACAGTGGTTTGATTTCGACCCAAGTGTTTACTTTGATACAAGGCCGTATCAGCGTGTTGTAGCATTTTTTCTATCGGTGCAAGAGGCTGCCACTCGATTAAACCAAAGCTCATAGTGATTGTTAAATCAGGGAAATCGGGATGGGCATCAAGCTCGGCTATCTGTTGACGAAGCGCTTCTATTTTAGCAAAAGCTTGTTGCTCATTAGTATTTGTAAGTATCAATAAAAACTCTTCACCTCCCCAACGAACAGCAATGTCATCCTCACTGATAAAGTCACTAATTAGTTTTGATACATTTATTAAGATGGTGTCACCTTTATCATGACCAAAGGTATCATTAATACTTTTGAACCTGTCAATGTCAGCCATAACCATACATAGATTGGCATCTTGCTCGATACTCTTTTTATGTGCCATTGAGATGAGCTTTTTCGCAAACCGTCGGTTGTATAATTTTGTTAATGGATCTCGAGCGGCCATCTCGGTGAGCTCAACGCGTTGTGAAAGCGTAATTTCACGAATAAGCCCCATCCCATACACCATAGGTAATCCGGCAATGATGACGTTTATCACATTGATATATGGAAGAAGTTCAGGATAAGCGAAACCATAGGTTACGTCTGAGAAAAATAAATACAACGAAGCAAAGGTAGCAATCATTAACAAGCTGTATGTTGCAGCCCATTTAAAAGTAAGCTGGTAATCAATCATCAAAATACACGACACAGTCCATAAATAGAACTGAAACCCAGCACCTAAGCCAAGAGTTGCGCAGACAATAACTGCATGAATAAGCACTTCGAGGCAAAACACCCTCAAAGCAAGAGAGGTTAAGCCTTGCTTTATAAGGAAAATACCACTGCCCCAAGCAAATACACTTAAAATGTTAACTATAGCGAGCATGTTCGCGCCAATGTGCGCGAAAGCGGGGATTAGTAAAGCATGTACAGCTAATGCGAAATAGGCAATTTTAGTAATAATAAGAAACTTTACATGCTCTATTTCTTCTAATCCAGACTGTTTGGTTTGTCTTAGTAAATGTTTTATCAAACCAACCTCATACACACTTACAGGGAGAAATTAAAGTATAGATGATTATTTGAACAATGCGGCAGTGTTGTCAGGTGCTTTTAATATCAGCACAATAAAATTTTTGTATAATGCTAATTAAAGCCTTGTTCACCTGCAGTTTGCTAAGTTTAAGGCTTGGCAGAGCTCATAATTGATGCCACTCTAAATAAAACCAATCTAGAAACATGAGAATATCTTGTTTTATTGATTATCCTCTCGTGCCTAAAAGGAGTAAGTATGCCGGCGGAAAAAACGCATTTAGCGATCTGTAATTTAACTAAAGAGCAGTATCCACAAATCAAAACTCTCATGGATCAAGCGTATCCGGGGCTCGGTGGTGCTTGGCCAAGTCACACTATTTTTAGGTTAATAGACCAGTTTCCGGAAGGGCAAATAGGCATTGTTGATGACGGTGTTTTGGTAGGAATTGCGCTTAGCGTACAGGTTGATTACGGACGCTTTTCTAACCCTCATACTTATGAAGACATTGTTGATGGTCACGACCGTGTATTTAGTGACCCTGAAGGTGATGCCTTATATGGTTTAGATGTGGTCATTTCATCGACTCACCGAGGTATGCGACTTGGTCGTCGTTTATACGATGCGCGAAAAGAGTTGTGCCGCCAGTATAACTTACGGGCCATTTTAGCAGGTGGGCGAATTCCGCGTTATTACAATCACAGTGCAGAGATGACTCCGATGGAGTACATCGAAAAAGTTGACCACAAAGAGCTGTACGATCCGATTTTAAGCTTTCAGCTATCTAATGATTTCCAAGTAAAACGTCTACTTAAAAAGTATCTTCCTGAAGATCAGGAATCTGTTGGTTATGCCACTTTACTAGAGTGGAATAACATTATGTTTGAGCCGACTGATACGGTACTTGAGTCGACCAAATCAATTGTGCGCGTCGGTGCTGTACAGTGGCAAATGCGCTGTGTTGAGTCTGTTGAAGAGCTGCTTAAGCAAGTGGAATATTTTGTTGATACGGTATCAGATTATAAGAGTGACTTTATTCTGTTTCCGGAGTTTTTCAATGCACCGTTAATGGGACTCACTGAGCAAAGCAATCAAACCGAAGCAATTCGCTATCTGGCCGAATACACAGAAACATTCCGTGATGCTATGTCGCGTATGGCGGTTGAATATAACGCCAATATTATCACCGGTTCTATGCCGCTTGCTGAAGACGACAAGATTTATAATGTCAGCTATTTGTGCCACCGTAGCGGTAAAATTGATGAGCAGCGCAAAATTCATATTACGCCCCATGAGCAAAATGACTGGGTGATCCAAGGCGGTGACAAAATTGCCGTATTTGAAACGGATGCGGGTCGTGTTGGTATTCAAATTTGTTACGATGTTGAGTTCCCTGAGCTGTCACGTATTCTCGCTAAACAAGGGCTGGATATTTTGTTTGTACCATTTTGGACAGATACCAAAAACAGTTACTTACGTGTTCGTCATTGTGCCCAAGCACGCGCAATCGAAAATGAATGTTATGTTGTGATTGCAGGCTCTGTTGGTAACTTACCTGAAGTAGAGAGTTTAGACGTACAATACTCGCAATCGGCAGTGCTTACGCCATCAGACTTCTCATTCCCGCATGATGCGACCTTGAATGAAGCAACACCTAATACCGAAATGTTGTTATTCAGTGATTTAGATATGGATAAACTGAAAATCCTTCACAGTGAAGGTACGGTAAGAAACTTAAAGGACCGCCGTGAAGATCTGTATGACGTGATCTTGAAAAAGCGAGAGCAATAATGGCGTGGCTGTATTTAATTGTCGCAGGACTGTTAGAGATTGGTTGGCCAGTCGGCCTTAAAATGTCTCAACAGCCAGATAGTCGCTGGTTAGGTATTGCAATAGCTGTCGCCTTTATGGTCGCCAGTGGGTTTATGTTGTGGTTGGCGCAAAAGGATATTCCGATGGGGACATCCTATGCGGTATGGACAGGCATAGGAGCCGCAGGCACTTTCTTAGTTGGTATTTTATTTTATGGTGATGCCGCCACATTTGGCCGCATTGCCGGAGTACTTTTGATAATTAGTGGTGTAATAACCCTAAAAATTAGTCATTAAAAAAGCGGCATTACCGCTTTTTTAATGACTAGGAATAAGCCTAATTGGGTAGCATTACCAGAATCGCTGCCAGTGCAATTAACACAAGCCCCGCTGTGTCTTGGCGTTTCAACGGCTGTTTTAGCCAAAGAATCGATACCATAATGGTAAAAAACACTTCAATTTGCCCCAGTGTTTTTACATAAGCAACATGCTGCAAGCTCATGGCGCTAAACCAACCGATGGAACCTAAACAGCTACACACACTAACAGCGGTCGTGGTGCCTTTGTGATGCCACATTTTCTTAAATGTATCGCGCTCTTTGAGGGCAATATAAACGCACAGCATCAAGGTTTGTAAGCTGATAATCAGTACCAATACCCAAGCCGCCGAGTGTGGGAAAGTCAGCCCTGAATTTAAGCTTGCTTCGCGGATCCACGACGATGAAAGAGCAAATGAAGTACCGCAAGCAAGCCCAAGAAGTGCAGTGCCCAAATTAAAGTGTTTAACATTCGCGATGCCACTTAATAGCAATACCGCAATTGCACCAATAAAGACCCCAATCCAGCCTAGTAACGACAGCGCTGAGCCAAAGAACATAACACCTAAAATGGCCGCCATCAGTGCTTCACTTTTTGCAAGCCCTGCGCCGACTGCAAAGTTATTCATTTTAAATAGTTTTACCATCAAGCCTGTGGCAACGATTTGGACGATACTGGCGCCAACAATGTAGCCAATAAAAGCCAGATTAAAGTCAGGAAGTGCAGCGTCTTGGTATTGATAAAGTGCAAATAAATAAAGGGCAGCAATCGGGCTGGCAACAATAAAGCGGGCAAGCGTCACCCCTGCAACACTCACTGTTGCACTGAGTTTACTTTGCAGAGCATTGCGCCATGACTGCATAAACGCTGCAAAAATAGTTAAGAAAATCCAAGTCATATTGAAAATATATTAATGGGGGGAGGCAATTAGAGTATCAAAACCAAAGTATTAGGGCATTAGCTTATCGACCAACTTGAGAAAAACTCAGCTGTGACAATATGTCGCAGGGCTTTTAAGTAATCATTAGGCTATAGTAGCAATGATGCTATTGCTAGCCGTTGCTTTTAGAAGTAGCGGCTTTTTTTTGTTTGCTGTAGGGTAAGCTATTACAGTTAAAAATAAGGAAATATCATGACAACACTGATTATCTGCGCACTCATCGCAGTACTCATACCTTATTTAGCTAAAGCCCCCGTGGCTTTTGCACAAAATAAGCTAGCAGGCTACGACAATAAGCACCCTCGCGAACAACAAGCAAAACTAACCGGCTTTGGTGCTCGTGCATTAGCAGCACATCAAAATAGCTTTGAATCGTTGATTATTTTTGCAGTAGCGCTGGCGGTGGTAATCGGTAGTAATAATATCTATCAGGTGACTGAAACCCTTGCGATTGTGCATGTTATTGCTCGCGTTCTATACTGTATTTTCTACTACATAAACCAAGATATATTGCGCTCATTAGTCTGGTTTATTGGTTATGTTTGCGCTGTGGCGATGATCGCTCTTTGCCTCTAGTCATAAGGTAAATAGTTAAAAACCACAAAGCAAGCGGCTTAAATAAGGCGCTTGCTTTAGGGTCTTAAGTTGCTACAGCT
>NZ_JAKGBG010000072.1:0-17655 GCF_021532595.1 Pseudoalteromonas sp. OFAV1 | reverse complement strand
GCCAATAGTTTAGTAATTTCTTGTTGACGGTAAAGGTCTGCCTTTGGTCTATCAGGGCGCGCTGGCGCTTGCTGAGCTACTAATAAAAATTCTTTAGCTGACTGATACTTATGCTCATCATATAAAAATGACGCATATAAATAATTACTATCGATTCCATAAGGATTTAGCTCAAGGGCTTTTTTAAACAGTTTTTTGGCTTCATCATCATCACCAAAGCCAATTGGCCAACCTGGCACTTTGCCGTATAAAGTTGCCAAACTTGTATAGGCCGAACCATTCAGTGCTTGTGGATCAAGCTTAAGCGCTTTTTCAAATTGTGCTTTGGCATCTTTAGCAAGACCCAGCGCACCTAATCCCCCTTTCGCACCTGCATAGCTCGATAACACGATACCGTACCAAATATGGCTTGCCGCTTGCTGATCGTTTGCTTTTGTAAACTCTGCGGTTTCATTCGCTAACTTTTCAAAGGCATCTAGCTGCGCATCGTCAACTAATTCGTAATTAACCACAGCCCATTGCTTTTGCACCGAACTTAAATCGCTATTAAAGTCGGCTTTTGCAGGCGCAGCCATGATAACAGCTATCATCATTAGAGCTTTAAAATTTAGTTTAGTCATAATCATTCACCTTAATCAATTTAGTTGGCAAAAAAACTTTTAATTTTAGGAAGTTGTTTTGCTATTGCGTTATCAACTAATGATGGAAATGCCCCGTTAATACGAGCAAATAATGTTTCTGGAAAGCCGATAAAACGGCGACGTTTTTTGGATTTAATTAAATCTATTAATGCATCAGCCACTTTTTCAGGCGGGTCCATGGTGTTACCCAACTCTTTGTTCATCGCACGTACTTGCGGCGAATTAATCGCGGTATCGGTGGCACGAGGCGCTAAGTACAATACTTTCACATCACTGTGACTAAGCTCTCGGGCAAGGGCTTCGGTCATTCCTCTAAGGCCAAACTTGCTGGCACAGTACAAGGTTTGATACGGATAGCCGATGCTGCCAAATGATGAACCTATATTCACAATCGTGCCTTTATTACGGGTAATTTGTGGTAAAAACAGCTGGCACAATTTAATAGGTACATTTAGATTAATATTTAACAGATGATCAATTTGCTGCTCGCTTATTTCACTAAAGCCTTGCATCACATTAACGCCCGCGTTATTGATAAGCAGCGTTGCGCCGCCAATTTGCTGGGCAAACTTAGCAAGATCATTGCGAGATTCACTGTTACTTAGGTCGGCTTGAAAATACTCAGCGTCATTGCCGCACTCCAATTGCAATGCAGCAAGTTGCTTTATATTTCGGCCTACCAATAATACACGCCAACCTTCTTTTGCAAGGCGAAGGGCAATAGCACGGCCAATGCCCCCTGTTGCACCGGTTAGCACACACACTGGGCTACTCATGCGCTTTGCTCCAAGTCAGCCTCGCTAAAGAAAGGTTCTGAATCGAGGTCACGGAAAATATTGCCGTACAGTTTATAAAAACATTTTGCGGCGTGAATAATCGCTTGCTGATCGTCCTCGTTATCTATTTTGTTCATCAGATTTTCGAAAAACTTCACGTGCTCAATATCAAGAGCACCATGCGAGGTAAGGTAGGTAAACGCCTTTTTAGGTAAACCTACAACCTCACGGATTTGCCCCGCTGCATTATCGGCTAAGGCAATCGAGGTGCCTTCAAGCACATGCACCATGCCAAAGAAGGCCAATGGGTTACCGCGATTAATTGTATCGTACGCATACGACACCATTAATTCAGTCGAAAATTGTGGACGAGAATGACGCACTAACTCTTTATCAAAACCACAGGCTGCAATATCGTTTAGCACCCATTCTTGGTGGCCTAACTCTTCTTCGATGTATTCTGCAACAGCTTCGCGCAGCCACTCTTGTTTATCGCTCAGCTTTGCGCCTACAGCCATTAGCAGTGGCACGGTGTGTTTAACATGGTGATAAGCTTGCGTTAAGAACGATGCGTATTCACTCAGGCTGACTTCACCTTTAAAAACGCGGCTAATAATTGGCGCAGCTAAAAGGTAGTCGCGCTCTTTCTGTGTTTCGGCTTGTAATGTATTAAAAAATTGACTCATGCTCGTCGCCTCTTGATAAAGTGCTGAAATCTCTGTAGCAAAAAATTGATTAATAACATCGCGTTTGGGGCGATTATTGCTGGTTAATAAACCTTGCGTGTGGCTCATAGGCTCTGCCATTCGATGCCACTTTTTGATCTGTGCGTATTCGGGTAGTTGCGCGTTTTGTGCAGTAATATGAGCAGCAAGTTCATCGTCACTCATCGCTTGGTTTGCATAGATAAGCGCAGCTAAAAATGCTTGGCCTTCGCCAATCACCACCGCTTGTTGTACCTGGCTGTGGCTAAGTAATAATGACTCTGGCCACTCGGCACTGATATTGCGCCCAAAGCTGGTGATCAGCTGATTTTTCAAGCGACCTTGAATAACCAAGCGGCCTGCTTGCTCAGTGACGAGATCGCCAGTTGCATACCAATCGTCGGCACTTTGCGCGGCTTGACCTAAGTACCCTAAAAACAATGAGCCTTTGATATAAAGCTGACCATTTTCAATTTTGTATTGGATATGTTTGAGAACTCGCCCTGCGGTATCGATGTCGTCATCATCGCACGTGTTTAGGCTCACCACCGATGAAGACTCAGACAAACCATAGCCTTGATAAACCGGTAAACCTAACTCTCGGGCTTGCTTAATAAGTGCTTGGCTCACAACTGCGCCACCCACTGCAATAAACTTTAAGCTTTTAGGTGCTTGCCAGCCTTGCTTTGCAAAAGCCACTAAACAAGTCAGCAACTCAGGCACTAAAATAAGGGTATTTGGCTCAGTGCGTTCAATGGCTGCTATTAATTTATGTGGCTCAAGTAGCTGTGCGCCAGAAAACCCAAGTTCAGCTAAAGGCACTAAGTTAACCGTGCCACCCGCTAATAGCGGCGCATACACGCCGGCTAAATTCTCAAGCAAAACCGGTAACGGCAGTAAACACAAATGGTTTGGTTTTTCTAAACCAATGCTTTGATAAAGTGATGTTGCCACCTGCAATTGACTCTCAAGCGATAAACACACACCTTTTGGTGTACCCGTTGAGCCCGACGTAAAGGTAATCTTTTGCGTGTTTGCAAAATAAGGAACTAGCTGTGTATTACTTAATTGATAAACATATAAAGGGTAATGCTTACATACATCGACTAACGCCACTAACCTTGCATGCTCACCTTCGTAAGCGCGGTCACATACAAATAGCCCTGCCCCACTGTTTTGCAAACCAAACGCTATTTGCTGAGCCGTAAAAAACGTTGGTAGCGGAATTGCCACTCTTTTAAGTTCGCTAAGCGCAGCTTCTAATACACACCAAGCAGGTGTGTTATCTAATTGATAGGCGACACCCTCAGCATTAAACTCAACCAAAGTAGCTAACAGACGAGTTACTTGTTCAGTAAAATCTTGTTTAGTTAGTGAGCGCACACCATTACTTTCATGGCAAACCATTAAGGTATCGCTATCTTTGTGTGGTAACTGTGTTAACCAGCTCATAGCGCCTCCAAATAAACAGCCAATTCAAGGGATGACTGTAAACACTGCTGTTTAATATTGAATAAAACTGGGGTGTTTAATACACGTTGATGTGCTTCGTTTAGGTCAACCACACAAATGGTTGGTTGGTTGTCGTAATAGCTACCCCAGCTTGCTGGATCTTGGAGTGCTTGTGCATTTGCAACACCGATTTCTTTGCAATTAACACCTAGCATTTTTAATAGCGCTCTGACTTTGCGGGTTGCACAAAACACTAAATATTTTGCTCCCGCTTGGTAGAGTGCTTCGTTCATTAAAACAAAATGTGCCAAGGTGGCTTTTCGATGCGTTGAGCATAAATTACCTAACTCAAAAATGTGCTCACGCTTGGCACCAACAAAGTGCTCAATAGACACAGGGAGGTATTGTTCAATAAACAAAGGTTGAGATGCAGAGCGAAGACCTAACGTACATACTTCATCATCAACATTCAGCTCACAAAGAAGCGGCATGAACTGCGAAATTTTCGCATCATAAGCTGCAGCAAAACCTTGCTTAATATTACTCTCAAGACGGTCGCGGAACTGACCTCCTTCACGCGTGCAAACAAAGGCAGGCTCTTGAAGTTGAGTTTGATGTGATTGTTGAACTGAAAGCATAATTGTTCGCTCCACTTAGGTTATGTGTAAAATTTATCGAGCGAAACTTAAATAAAACTTAAGAAAAAATAATTTTTATAAATATTTTTCAACCTCATGAAATTTAATGTTTTTATTTTTTATAAAAACAAAAATGCCAGTCTAAATGACTGGCATTTTAATGCTTAAATTAACGTTAAACTTTGATTACTTAACGATGGTCATCTCTTTAAGTAGATTTTGAGCATTATCAACTTTATCCATCACCCACAACATGTATCGTGAATCAACGTGAATCGAGCGGTTTAAGTTTTCATCGTAATCCCAATCACCAATAATACTTTCGTAAACACCATCAAATAACAAACCAACGAGCTCAGCATTACCGTTTAATGTTGGAGAGCCTGAGTTACCACCTGTGGTATCTACATTTGATAAAAAGTTAACCGGAACAGTATTCATACCGCCAGTGTAATCGCCATAAAGCTTTTGCTTAATTAACTCATTTTGCTTTTCTGGTGAGTTGAATGGTTCAACACCGGTATTTTTTGCAAGCAGGCCTTCTAAAGATGTAAAGGGGGTTGCCACTAAGCCATCTTGCGGTGAATAGCCGCCTACCGTGCCGTAAGTTACACGCAAGGTGCTGTTAGCATCAGCATAAACAGGCTTATTAAGTGCCTTGTTATAAGCGATAATTGCTTCCATTAATGCAGGGCGAGCAGCTTGCTGTTTACCAGCCAGCTCTTTTTTCGCATCTTCAATGTCTTTAGTAACGGCAAAAACAGCCTGAGCGTATTGAATGAATGGATCGCTACTTTGCTTTAACTGAGCAAGGTCAAGTTCTGTCATCCATAAACGTTTGCTTTCATCTGCAAGAACCGATTTAGCATACATATCATCAAGTAACGCTTGTTGTTTTTGTTTATCAAAACCATTGGTTAAACCAAGCGCTTTATCTACCTCTGCAACTCGCTCATCGTTTGGCAAAGCTGCATATTGCTCAATAAAGTACAATAAAATGGCTTTATCAACGGTTTCATCATAACGACGACTCATGCTTTCTAGGCGTGATTTAATGCGCGGCATATCACGCTCTTGATAACCGCTTTCGCGCTCAGCATCTGGCTTTTGTTTTTCATAAGCTAAACGATAGAGCATACGAGCCGATGACATCATTTGCGAGCGGTGTACGTAACCTAACATACGGTCACGTTGGTTGTGCTCTTGCGACTGAGCAACTAGCGCAGATAAATCAGCAAGTACATGTCCGTATTTAGCTTTGCGCTTACTATCTTCATTGATCCACGCAGTGAGATCTTTTTCGAATTGCTGCTTACGGCTATACATTGAACCTTTGTTAAAGCTCTCAATCATTGAGCCATAGTTTTTAATGTAGTTGTTGTAACCCGCAATCGTGCTTTCATAAGCAATACGTGCCTCTGAACCATCAGGGGCATTTTCTTCAATCAACGAGACATATTTAGAATTATATTTACGCGCTAATGGGTAGGCTGTGTTAAACACGTAATCAACTTCAGGCGAAATACGGTAACGGTTTGTGCTGCCCGGATAACCGGTAACCATCACAAAATCGCCTTCTTGTACGCCTTTAGCGCTTACTTTTAAAAACGCATCACTCTGGTACGGTACGTTATCTTCTGAATATTCAGCAGGCTTGCCATCTTTGCCAACATACGCGCGATAGAACGAGAAATCACCGGTGTGGCGCGGCCACATCCAGTTGTCGATATCGCCGCCGTATTTACCTACGCCCATAGCGGGTGCATACGCTAAACGTACATCTTTAATTTCAAGCGCTTTAATTAAGTAATATTCAAGACCACCATGGAAGGTATACACATTACAGCGGTAGCTTTGGTCTTGCTCACACTCACTAACAAGTGCTTTTTCATTTGCTTGAATTGCATCAAAACGTGCTTTACCTGTTAGCTGTTCAGTACCTTGGTTTACTTTATCAGTAACTTCTGTCACTTGCTCTGTCACATAAACACGAGAACCCGGCGCTGCAGGTACTTCTTCGCCCGTTGTTTTAGCTAAAAAGCCATTTTCTAAAATGTTATTTTCGGTGGTTGAATTATATTGAATCGAACCATAGGCACAGTGATGGTTTGTTACAACTAAGCCTTTTGGTGAAACAAACGAAGCAGTGCAACCACCAAGGCTAATTACTGCGTTCATCGGAAACTCGGTCAATTTTGAAATTGACTCAACATCAATGCTTAAGCCTTTCGCTTTTAGGATAGATTCAAGTTCTGGTAGCTGGTGAGGTTGCCACATGCCTTCGTCGGCAACAGCAACATTTGCTACAGCCAGACCCACTGCAGCAGCAATAAATTTAAAACGCATAGTCGTCCTTTATATTTGTTATGTTTATCTTTTTAGCGCTCTTATCATTATCATTGTGCTAGCCAATAGCAATAATTTGCGACCGCTAATGTCAAAGTTTGTAAACCAAATAAGGCTGTATGGCCTAATACTTAGACTCATAAACCACAGCATTGTGGCCGTGTAAGCTTTCTTGATGCTCCACTTTAAATTGGTAATCAGTAATACCTGGCATGGTTTCGAAGCACTGCTTTAGCCGCCTTGCTGCATCCTCGCAAAATAATAAGTTTTTTGCGTTAAGGGCGGCAAATGCTTGTTCATCTTCACGCTTAACGGCGGTTTGCACTGGGGTCCCTATGGCTTGCTCACAGACTGTGATAAAGCCACTAATATCCGGAAGCTTTTCGTTACTAAAAGTGACATCGATATACGCATATGAGCGCTGGCTATGAGGGGTTGCAATAGAGCCCTGTTCACTTGTGAGCCAATTGATTAAAGATGCTTTATCAATAGCGGCATCGCTAAACTGTTTATCGACCGCTTCGCTCAAAAGCTGCCTCGATAATGCCGCTGAACATGGGCACGTGCTGCTATAGGCAATATCGACTTTTAAGTTAATGGTAAGTGATTGCTGCTTCGTGATGGTTAAAACTACAGGGTAAGCATTGTAACCGTAATGGTCGCTCAGGAGCGCAGGTTTTAGCTCTGGTAAATCAAAATGCAGCACCAGTTTTACGCTTTTACTTAAGTCTTTTTGTGATGCTAAAACGGCATTCATAAACTCACTAACACGCTGACTAGTTAAGCTTTGTTTAGCCAATAGCTGATTAAGTAGTAAATAGAGACGCGACATATGAATGCCTTTTGCATCGCTATCAAGGCTGACAAAAATATCTGCTTTGGCATTAAGGTGCGCATCAACATGAGGTTGTGCAAGTTTACAAGGTAATGCGATACCTTCCATGCCAACCCATTTTAAAGGTGATTGAAAATCTGTATTAGAGTGCGAGGTTATATCGGGTAATTGCATATCAACTTCTTGTATTATTTATATTTATTGCTAAAGCATCAATTCTGATGAACTGAATAAGTGCTATCGCACCAAAGAAAATGATACAATATAACATTATAAAACTTTATCAAGAGCTAATTTTTGGGCCTTTCACACCATCATTGTCATGCAGCTATAAACGTAAGGACGAACTTGCATTATGAGTATTAATTTTAAACAGTATCTGATAACAATTTAGCTTGAAAAGTCGAAAAAGATACGCTGACATTTACGAAAATTAACCACTTATCGCAGCCAATAATCACCTTATCGCAACGAATGAGATTATTGCTATCGATACACAGTATGCTCTATATATTAACCGCAAAGTTATATCAGCCTCACTCATGCACACATTCGTGCCATCTTTGTGTAATCTCATACTAACAACCAACACTAGGATGACATAAAGTGCTGACATAACGTTATATCGGTACAATTACTTTAAAAAATGACAAGAGAAACACTATGAAACACCTAGTCGCAACCGCGATCAGCTCAGCGTTATTACTAACGGCCTGTTCTGAGCCTCAAACTACAGCTGATACGCGTAAAACTGAACAAACAGCAGAAGTAACTGCAGCTGAACAAGCAAACCCACTATTTGTTAAAAGTGCACTGCAATACGAGGCGCCTGATTTTAGCCTTATTAAAGATGAACACTTTATGCCAGCTTTCAATAAAGGCATGGCAGAGCAAATAGCTGAAGTACAAGCTATCATCGACAACCCTGCAAAGCCTGATTTTGCCAATACTGTTGTTGCTCTTGAAAAAAGTGGTGAGCTGTTAACCCGTACTCGTAGCATTTTTTATAACTTAGCAGGCAGTGACTCAAACCCTGCTCGCCGTGAAATCCAAAAAGAATTAGCACCTAAGTTAGCATCACATAACGATAATATTTTTCTTAATAAAGCACTTTTTGAAAAAGTAGCAGCGGTTTATAACGATGCAGACAAACTAGCATTAACAGCCGAAGAAAAACGTTTACTTGATGTTTACTACAAGCGTTTTGTTCGCGCTGGTGCACAATTAAATGCCGAACAAAAACAGCAAATTCGTGATATCAATACTAAGCATTCAAGTTTAACGACGCAGTTTTCGCAAAACTTATTAGCACTGACAAAAACAAATGTTGTTATTGTTGATGACAAAGCTGAGCTTGAAGGCTTACCTGCGGGTCAAATTGAACAGCTTGCTAATGCAGCAACGGAAGCTGGTCATGACGGCAAGTACTTAATTAAGATCACCAATACAACTCGCCAGCCTATATTAGCAACCCTTAAAAACCGTGAGTTGCGTGAAAAAGTATGGCGTGCATCGGCTGAGCGTGCGCTATCAGGTGAAAATAATAACCGCGATATCGTGGCAGAACTTGCTCACTTACGCGCTCAAAAAGCTAAATTATTAGGCTACGACAGCTGGGCTGATTTTGGTTTAGAGTCACAAATGGCGAAAAAACCTCAAGCAGTATTTGATATGTTTGCGAGCATGATCCCTGCATTAATGCAAAACGTTAATGCTGAAGCAGCGGCTATTCAAGCTAAGATCGATGAGTCTGGTGAACAATTTAAGCTACAGCCATGGGATTGGTTATTCTACGCAGAGCAAGTTCGCAAAGATAAATACAACCTAGACGAAAATGCAGTAAAAGAGTATTTCGAATTTAATCGTGTTCTTGAAGACGGTGTGTTTTATACAATGAACCGTTTATATGGGATTACTTTTAAACCACGTAGCGACTTACCAGTTTACCACCCTGATGTGAAAGCATATGAATTATTTGACGAAAATGGTAAAAGCCTAGCTATTTTCTATGCCGATTACTTTGCTCGTGAAGGTAAACGTGGTGGCGCTTGGATGAGCTCATTTGTGAAGCAGTCTGGCCTAAAAAATCAAAAGCCTGTGGTTGTGAATGTAATGAACATTCAAAAAGGCGCGAATGGTGAACCAACACTTATCAGCTACGATGAAGCAACAACGATTTTCCATGAGCTAGGTCATGGCTTACACGGTATGTTCTCAAAAGTTAAATACCCAACACTTTCAGGTACTTCGGTATCACGTGACTTCGTTGAGTTTCCTTCTACCTTTGAAGAAGACTGGGCAATGTACCCTGAAGTTATCGCTAACTATGCGAAACATCATAAAACAGGTGAGCCAATTCCTGATGAGCTACTTGAAAAAGTCATTCAATCTCGTAGCTTTAACCAAGGTTTCGATACTTTAGAGTATGTTGCTGCTGCACTACTTGATATGGAATGGCACTCACTTTCTGCTGATGCGCCACTACAAGACATTGAAAAGTTTGAAGAGCAAGCTCTTACTAAGCACGGTGTTAACGTACCATTTGTACCACCACGTTATAAATCTGCGTTCTTCTCACACTCAATGGGCGGCGGTTACTCAGCTGGTTACTATGCTTACATGTGGAGTGAAATCCTAGCGGCAGACGCGTTTGCTTATGTTCAAGAGCAAGGTGGTTTAACTCGCGAAATGGGTGAAAAATACCGCAAAGAAATTTTAGAAGTAGGTAACTCGCGTGATCTGATGGAATCGTTTAAAGCATTCCGTGGTCAAGAGCCTGATACGTCTGCGTTGTTAAAACGCCGCGGCTTAAAAGCAACCGTTCAATAGCTTTAAGCTCTAAGCCGAATTGTGGGGTTATCGAGTATTGATAACCCCCACAACATTCAACCTCTTTACTCTTCACGTAAGTTGGGTCGAGCGAAGCGATACCCAACGTAAAGAACCTTCCAGCTATCAGTCGTCAGACACGCGAAACAAGTTTCACGCCTACAAAAAGGGGCTAGGTTCTAGGACGCGATGTAAAATCGCTGCCACCTTGTATCTTTTATCTCGTATCTCGCATCTCGAAACTCGCTAACTACCCTCTCGCTAACTTAAAAACAAAAAAGCCCTTACAGCGAGCTGTAAGGGCTTTGTTATCACTATTTAAAAGTATTATTTACGTTTACGGCGACGGCCGATAAGCGCTAATGGTGCAAGTAGAAGCGTTAAGAAACCAAAGCTACCATTGCTAGATTTAGTTACTTTTTTCTCTTCTACTGGCTCAGCTTCGTTAGTTACAGCAACAGTGAACTGCTCTGAAACAGAATCTGTACCATCGCTCACTGTTACTTCAAATACTAACTCGTCATCGCTTGAGATAGCACCTGGCGTGAAGCCTAGAGTTGCAGTGTCAGCACCTGTAAGCGTTGCTGTAGTACCGCTCACTTGAGTCCATGTGTAGCTTAGTGTGTCGTTGTTACGGTCTGTCGCTGTAACAGACACAGTACCTGAAGCCGATTCAGAAACCGTTTCATCACCAGAAACACTAATAATAGGAAGTGCGTTATCACATGCTAACGTATCACCAGCAATTACGTTCGAGAAGATTGGTGACGTTACATTGCTTACAGTCACGTTATCAATCCACCAGCCGAACTCACGTACTGCGCTGTCTGATGAGATACGGAAGCGTAATTTTGCACGGTTACCGTTTAGTTCAGTACCAAAACGAATAGTTTCGTAGTTACCATAAACACCATTATCAATATTGTTACCTGTGAAGGTATCGCGATCTTGTAGTGCTTGTGCATCATTTTCGATTAGTGGGCCGTCGTAACCAACATCAAATGAACCGCCCATTTCAGTAACATCAACCCAGTTACCACCGTTTACGCTGATTTCTACAACACCACCATCCCACTCGTTTTCGATTAGGTAGAAGTGCCAGAATGAAACTTCAAATTCACCTGCAAAGCCAATGTCGAACTCTCTTGACTCAATAGCAACATCTGACTGGAAGTCATTGTTGTTCAAGTACATTGTTTGCTCGCCAAGACCAAAACCAAAGCTGTTGAAGAAGTTAACATTACCGCCAGTTGCCATGCTTTGCGTGCCAACAGCTAAGTCATCACCTGTCATTACGTGCTCTTTCCAGTCGCGTAATGATGTGCCTGCTACTTCCATATCATCAGCAGTTTGTGAGCTAACAGGTGCCTTGTCTTCAAAGTCCATGTTTACAAGGTAAGATACTGTATCGCTTAGAGCTTCAACGATTTCATCATCAGCAGAAAGCTCAGGGAATGACACTTCGATTTCAAGCGTATCAGCAGTGCCAGCATCGTTTAATGTGAACTTAATTGGTGCACTTGTTTGCGAAGCATACGGTGTTGTATCGTCAAATGTGATTAAGCCATCATTTTCAAATGTAACATCGTGGCCACTCACAACAGTTAATTGTGCTTGTGTACCTGTTAGCACTTCACTACCGGTATTCATAATGCTAACAGTTAAAGTACCTGTTTCACCCTTATCAAGAATGTTGTCGTTTGAACAATAACCAAGCTCAACACCATTGTAGCTTGCATTCATTTCAACATCTTTTAGGGTAAAGCTTGCAAGTTGCATTTTGTCAGATTCAACAACACCCGTTAAATCTTCACTGAAACGATCTGGCGCTTGAGCACCTAAGCCCATACCACGCTTAGCAAATGCACCTAAGATTAGTTTGTAATCTTCAGGGTCAACTGCATATGCAGCCGCTAAGATTGCATCACGTGCTTCTGTGTATAATGGTGCAACTGGTGTTAACTTGTAACCAGCAACTAGGTAGTTAGCCATACGGTTTTGAGCATCTTCAAAGCCGTGCTTGTTGATAAGCGCTACGTAGCTTTCCCAAAGCATGGTTGCCCAAATTTCACCTGCAGCGTGTGGTGAAGCAACACTCGTTGGTGCAATACCTACATCATCACCAGCATCTTCAGTAATGTGACGGAAAGACAGTGGGTTAACGTCCATATTTGTTGAATATGGAACACGACGGATACCATAATAGAAGTCTTCTACGAAAGTACCGCTACCGTATGCTTTTTGGAACTTGTCGTTACCTGGGATGTTGATGTCATCTGCTTTCGCAATGAACATTAGTGAGTGGAAATCACCCCAACCTTCGCCCATCGCGCGACCTTGGAAGTTGATAAGACCCGATGAGTTACCCACTAAACGGTTACTGATATAGTGACCCCATTCGTGAGCAATAATACCGTTATCTAACGTACCGTCTTTTAACGTAGCTTTATTGAACATGTTAACAGTAACAGTTTCGCCTGCATCGATACCATCGTAAAGTGCATGACCGTCAGCAAAGTTAAGACCCATGTTAGGAATAAGCACTGCATCATCTTCACCGCCCATTGGCGCTGGCTCATCAGTATCTGGGTTGTTATTCACAACAATTGCACCAATTGCACCCGCTTCTTGAGCGTGTAGTACTTTTGCAGTGAAGTTACAAGAACCACGGTCTACTAGCGCAATTTTACCAGCTAGTTCTGCTGCGTTTGTTGCAGGTTCACAACCATCAGTTACGCTACCAGAATCAACGTTATTATCGTCAACTAGACGAACAACTTCGCCAGCGATATCAGCAAATTGCATTTGACCAAAGCTAGATACTTTTGACGAATCTAGAAGACCAATGGTCGCGTCAGATGTTACAACCACACCATAGTCAATGCCTACTTTTGCATCTTTACTATTGTATAAATACATTTGCATGCGAGGGCTTGCACCATCAGCAGGCGTAGACATGTTTGCGTTGTTTAATCCGCTATTATCTTGTGCTTGCGCTTCGATTGGGTCGCCTTCAACACCGCCACGGCCGTAGTTCGATACTTGCGCAACATTTGATGTTTCGTCAAAACCATGGTCGTAGAAGAAATCGTGTAAGAAGTTGTTCATGTAGAACAAGTTAACGATTGCCGCTTTACGGTTATCGTAGCTGTTTGCTACTTGGTCAACTTGATAAGGGTAATCGAATGTGAAGTCTGATGTAGTTTCAGCAGTGAAGTCACCTTCAGTGTAACCTTGAGGTGCGATTACATCGGCATAAGCAAATACATTGTTACCTGAAGTGGTTGTAGCATCATCAGCAAGCCACGGATCCATCGTGCTTAGTTTTTTATAGTAAGACAAACTTACAAGTGGTGCATCCAGGATTTCAGTTTCATCGATTTGATCTGGACCATCAGCTGGGATCACGTCGCCATGAGGACCTTCCCACGGATAACCATCTTCGTCAGCCCATACACGGTAGTTAAAGTCTGCCGCGTGTGCTTTTAAGTCTTTCTTGAAATAAACTTTGCTGTTTTGTGCGCCAATAACGTAGCTGAAGTAATCGCTTTCTAGGCTGTTTTTATCAGCAACTTCTACTTCAACGTAGTATGCAGATTGTAACTCGCCCGCTACTTCAAAGAATACTTTCTTAGCACGTGGCTGGCCTAGTACAATTTTGTCACCAGTTTGGTTAGACACATTGTACTTAACATAGTCGCCTTGTTCAGTTGATTTAGTTAGCGATACGTCGATATCAGCAAGTTCTTTAATCGCACGTTTAATGCTTTGCTCCGCACCAACAAATTCAGCAAGTGGTGCGAACGACTTGGTTGCACTAGCGCTTGTGTTTGCAAAGTAGCCAGAACCTGCAACTAGGTTATATTCTTTGTCCATGATCAGGTTGTATTCGCGGTTGAATACTTCAATGTCATGTACTTTTTGCTTGTATTTAGCTGTGATTGAACCAAGCTTCTGCTCAGATAAATCAGTTAGTACGGCGCTCGATACACCTTTTTTCAGAGCGCTAACGCCCGTTAAAGCATTTAGATAAAAATCAGCAGCGTATGCATTGCGCTGCTCAGGAAGGATCATCGCCATGTCTGGCTTAGCTTGACCTACCGCATTCCAAAGGAACGTAGCTTTACCTAATTGCTCATCGAAAATTGATTTGTGCCCTGATACAGTACGACGCTCAGCTAATGCACGTTGCTGAGATACTTGAGGATTAAACTGTACTTGAGAACTAACACTTGATGCGTTGTAAAAGCGAGTTTGTTCACTTGCTTGTATTTGAGTTGATGCCAAGATAGCCGTTACCATAGTTGCAACAGCAGTTACTTTAAATTGAGACATTCCTTACGTTCCCTATTGTTATATTTTTATTTTCGGTTAACAATCATAACCAAAGCCAATGTACCTAATCTGGCAATCAAAAGACAGAATCAATTGTAAACAAAAGTAACGAACAAACAGGTCAACAATGAACAAAGCAATTAATATACAGTTAGTTACACTAGCGCTAATACTCTTATCAGGCTGTCAAAAAAGTGAAATATCCGAACAAGATAGCTCGCAACACTCAGCAAGCAGTTCACAAAAAGAACAAGTTTTAGATAAAGATGTTAAAAAAGTGGTCGAGATTAACAAACAAAAACCAATTAACGCTTTTAGCAATAATGGCGAAAAAATTACCTTTGCCGCGCCTACTTTAACCAAAGGCACTGAAGTATTTAATCACGCGATGAAAGAGCCTGGTATTGCTACCGGCGCTATCTATTTAACTCTCAAAGATAATAGCTTACCGGTAGAGCTTAGCAGCCAATACACGTTAAAAAAAATGACCAACAAAACATATCGATACCTTGCTGAAAAAGATACTGATTTATTAAAAGTGCAAGACGTTTTTAAACAAAATGCCAATGTCGATATTGTTGAAATTAAAGTTGATTATTCACCGATAAAAGAGGTGATGTAGGTTGGCTAGAGCCAGCGAAACCCAACGTGAAGGAGCTCTCAGCCTTCAGATGCGCTGCTACAAGTTTCACGCCTACTTGTAGCAGCTTGGAGCAGCGGGTTTATCCCGCGTCATCATGCGCTAAGTTCTAGGTTCTAGCCTCTGGGTTCTAGGACGCGATGTAAAATCGCTGCCAGCTCGCCATCTCGTAACTCTAAACTCGCTAACTTAACTACTCCACCACAAAATCAAAATAGGTAGCGGGGTATGCTTGAGGTTGATAGGTAAAGTGCCACCACTCCATTGAATAAGGGGCGAAACCGGCATCAGTCATGAGGGTTTTTAGTTTATATCGATTGGCTTTTTGTTCTGCGCTTATGCGCGGGTCGTCAGTGTTTGACAGGGTGTCGAACATATCAAAGGGAGAGCCCATATCGAGCTCTTTGCCTTTTGCATCGACTAAAGTTAGATCAATTGTTGAGCCACGGCTGTGGCCCGATTTAGCGGCGATATAATCACCTAGTAGCTCGTCTTTGCCCAGATTTGGATAAAACTCAGCTTTAGTGCGGGTATCCTCTAAATCGTTAACCCAACGCACAAAGTGATCGACTGCTCGTTGTGGTCGATAGCAATCAAATATCTTTAAGCTTAGCCCTTCATTTTGAGCGGCATTTTGTACTTTTTTAAGGGCTGTAGCAGCACTATTATGTAATAAACATTTAGGTGCATTGTAGCCATCTATAGGTTTGCCAACAAAATTATGATGACCAAAATAACGAATATCCAACACTGCATTCGGTATCAATACGCCTACATCAATAAACTCGCTGCGCTTGTCGTCATCAGAATTTGCGTAAACATTATTACCCCATGTCAGAGCAACGCTTGCAAACATAATTGGTTTTATTAATCGAGCGAGTAAAGTAAATGCCATATCGATTTGTCCGTAAATAACTTAATAACATTCACTATTGCATATAAAATAACTTATTCCAACACTGGAGTGTCAGAAATAGGGGTTAGCTCTTTATAGTAGCTGCCATCAACAACACAGCGATTGCGCCCGGTCTTTTTAGCTTTATACAAAGCTTGATCAGCCAATTTAAACACCTCTTCGAGGCTCAATTGTTCCAGAGGCCAGCCCGAAATACCAATTGATACATTAATGCAGCCCACTGGATCTATGAAGCTTTCTGAGACGCGCATACGCAAGCGCTCAGCGAGTTGATAAGCCCGTTTTGCCTCAACTTTTGGCATGATCACAATGAACTCTTCACCTCCTGTACGTGCAACAACATCGCCATCGCGCGTGACATCCAGCAAGATTTTAGCAAGTGATTGCAATACTACATCGCCAATATCATGCCCATATTCGTCATTTACCCGTTTAAAATGATCGATATCGATTGCCAGTATCGCAAATGGACAACGCTGCTCTATAAAGTGACTTAACTGCATATCGAGACTACGGCGGTTATGTAAACAGGTTAATGGATCCGTTTGTGCTTCTTGACGTAACAAGCCAATTTTACTGTGTAATAAGCCAACACCTCTAAGCATGGCTTTTCTTAGCTCATTGCTTTCAAAGTACCATGAACGAATTTGTGTCAGCTCAAGCGAAGTAGATGGTCGATCGAGAGTATTGGCGGTTTCAGCTAATTGTCTCAAAGGTTGCGCAATTAAACGCGCAAGCACCCAAATAAATACAAAAGTGAGTAAACCAATTGGTGCCGTTTTTACAAATACTTGCCACATTAAGCTGTCGAGCGGTGCAAGGGTACTGTCTAGTGGACGCTGGGTTACTACTCCCCAAGGAGCTACTGTCATCGGTGCGTAGCCAGCAAGCATTGCAACGCCTTTGCTGTTGGTAACAAGCTGAGTCCCTGAGTGCCCTTTTAGTACTTCTTCAATTACTTGGTTATCAAATACTTGCTCACCAATACGGTATTTATCGGGGTGGTAAAGTAAACGATGGTTTTCATCAACCACATATAAGTAAGAGCCGTCTTGATAGAAATGAACTTGCAATAACTGATTTAAGATACTGGCGCGCTTTAAGTATAAAGTTCCGCCAACATAACCAATAAAATTGCTGTTCTTATCGAATAGAGGTTGCGAGATAAAAATGAGTAAATTACCCGCCATAGAAATGTAAGGCTCGCTTATCATAGGAATACGGTATGACAAAGCAGCCTTGGTGCCAAAACTATCTACTTTACGATTTTGAAGTTCAAGAGACTGCGGCGATACGCCAAGAATTTCGCCTTGTTTATTAACGATTATAATCGAGTTGAAACTATTAGTTTGTAATCTTAAGCGCTCTGCTTCAGCACTGATCAGCTTCTGATTATTAAAGTCTTCTTCAAGGATTTTGCCTACATAAGCAAGCTGTTGCTGAGCAGCTAACAAAAAGTTATCAGTAGCCGAAACCAACTTAGCAGCATAGGCTTTGTGATTACTCATTGTTTTATCTATTAGTTGTTGTTTTTGAACTTGGT
>NZ_JAKGBG010000071.1:0-17877 GCF_021532595.1 Pseudoalteromonas sp. OFAV1 | reverse complement strand
GAATTTATCTCCGCAATCAAAGAATTTTTCGATGTGACCCTACCAAAAGTTGCAGGTTCGCTGGTATCCAGAATTACGGATAATTTTCAGCTACTCAAACCTGCATCTTCAAGTTGAATGGGTATAAACAATTGAATCTTCGTATATACCAATTATTTTCGTATTGCTGTTTTTTGTTACTGAAGTTGTATTTACATCAAAAACTGACAAGTTTTTACTATCTGTGGTTTTATCGTAAGAAGTGCCTATATTAGCGGCGTTGGATGTAGTAGTTATTAGTAGTGGTAGTATTAATAATGGATTGAATTTAGTAATGATATTCATAACAAAGTTCCTTTTTAGTATCTTTTTCTTAACCTAACATCAAGCTGTGTAAAATTCTATGCATACTTGATGAAGAAATTAATTTTTAGTTCAAATTTATAAATTTTAATCATTACCTCGATGGCCGCACAAAGAAAATTAACAATTCCCTTTATAAAATCAACGTTAAAGCTTTAGTAGGGCTAGAATCTAGTCCTTGCTTTCAGTTATCATTAGCTATTACAAAATCCTTCTGTGAAAGACCAGGTACTCAATGAACTTAGAAAATATTTTAGCGCAAGCACTTGAGGCAGTTGCCAGTGCGAATGAAATCGCGCAGTTAGAAGATATCAGGGTTAATTACCTTGGTAAAAAAGGTGAAATCACCAACTTACTTAAAACGCTAGGTAAGATTGCCCCTGAAGAGCGTAAAGAAGCGGGTCAAGTGATTAACCAAGCAAAACAAGAAGTACAAACAGCCATTAACGAAAAGCGTGAGTTACTAGCAAGTAAGGCTCTTGAAGAGAAACTAGCTGCAGAAACGATCGACGTAACTTTACCGGGTCGTGTTATGCCAACAGGTGGCTTACACCCAGTAACTCGTACAATTGAACGTATTGAAAGCTTTTTTGGTGAGTTAGGTTTTGCGGTTAAATCAGGCCCAGAAGTTGAGGATGATTTTCATAACTTCGATGCGCTAAATATTCCTGAGCACCATCCTGCGCGTGCTGATCACGATACTTTCTATTTCAACCCTAAGCTTGTGCTTCGTACACAAACCAGTGGTGTACAAATCCGTACTATGGAAACTGAGCAGCCACCATTGCGCATCATTTCTCCAGGTCGTGTTTATCGTAACGATTATGACCAAACTCACACGCCAATGTTCCACCAAGTGGAAGGCTTAATGGTTGATACAGATGTAAGCTTCACTGAGTTAAAAGGTATTTTGCACGATTTCTTACGTAACTTCTTTGAAGAAGATATGGAAATCCGTTTCCGTCCTTCATATTTCCCGTTTACTGAGCCATCAGCTGAGGTTGATGTTATGGGTAAAAACGGCAAGTGGTTAGAGGTATTAGGCTGTGGCATGGTTCACCCTAACGTTCTTAAATCAGTGGGTATTGATCCAGAAAAATACACAGGCTTCGCATTTGGTATGGGTGTTGAGCGCTTGACTATGTTGCGTTACGGCGTAAACGACTTACGTGCATTTTTCGAAAACGATTTAAAATTCCTAAACCAGTTCCGTTAAGAGTGAAGATATAAAATGAAATTTAGTGAAAAGTGGTTAAGAGAGTGGGTTAACCCAGCAATCGACACACAGGCTCTTTCGGAACAGTTATCAATGGCTGGTCTTGAAGTTGACGGTGTTGAGCCTGCAGCGGCTGAGTTCACAGGCGTTGTAGTTGGTGAAGTGGTTGAGTGTGGTCAACACCCTGATGCTGATAAATTACGTGTAACTAAAGTAAACGTAGGTGGTGATGAGCTACTTGATATCGTTTGTGGTGCACCTAATTGTCGTCAAGGTTTAAAAGTAGCTGTTGCGACAGTTGGCGCTGTATTACCGGGTGACTTCAAAATCAAAAAAGCCAAGCTTCGTGGGCAACCATCTCACGGTATGCTGTGCGCATTCGTTGAGTTAGGTATCAGCGAAGAAGGTGATGGCATCATGGAACTACCAAGTGATGCACCAATCGGCACTGACTTACGCGAGTATTTAAGCCTAGACGACAACATTATTGATGTTGACCTAACACCAAACCGTGGTGACTGTTTAGGTATTAAAGGTCTAGCGCGTGAGGTAGGTGTACTGAACAGTATTGATGTTAACAATCTTGAGATTGCCCCTGTTGCGGCGACGATTGAAGATAAAGTATCCATTGAACTTGTTAATGATGATGCCTGTCCTCGTTATCTAGGTCGTGTAATTAAAAGTATTAACCTTGATGCAGAAACACCGCTTTGGATGGTAGAAAAACTTCGTCGCAGTGGTATTCGTTCAATTGATCCAGTAGTTGATGTTACAAACTACGTGTTATTAGAGCTTGGTCACCCAATGCACGCATTTGATTTAAATGCGATTGAAGGTGGTATTAAAGTTCGCAGCGCTAATGCTGGCGAAGAAATCGTTCTTCTTGATGGCAATACTGCGAAACTAAATGAATCTACACTTGTTATTGCTGATCACAATAAAGCACTTGCTATTGCGGGTATTTTTGGTGGTGAAAAGTCAGGTGTGACTGAGTCAACGTCAGATATTTTATTAGAAAGTGCCTTCTTTAACCCGGTAGCGATTGCTGGTCAAGCACGTAGCTACGGCTTACACACGGATGCATCACACCGCTACGAGCGTGGTGTAGATTTTGCGCTACAAAAAGATGCGATGGAACGTGCTACAGCATTACTTCTAGAGATTGTTGGCGGTGAAGCAGGCCCTGTTGTTGAAGCAGTAGCAACTGATAAATTACCAAAAGTGACAGAAGTGCGTTTACGTCGTGAGCGTTTAGACCGTGTAATTGGTCATCATATTGATGATGCAAAAGTCACTGACATCCTAACGCGCTTGGGTCTAGATGTGAAAATTGTTGATGGTGTATGGAGCGCTGACGTACCTAGCTATCGTTTTGATATTCGTATCGAAGAAGACTTAATTGAAGAAGTTGCACGTGTTTACGGCTATAACAGCATTCCAAACGTTGCACCAACAGCTAAATTAAAAATGACTAACCATGACGAGTCACATGTTGCGGTAACTAAATTCCGCAATACGCTTGTAACACGTGGTTACCAAGAAGCAATTACCTACAGCTTCGTTGATCCAAAAGCACAAGCAATTTTACATCCACAATGTGATGCGCTTGTATTACCACACCCAATTTCAGTTGAAATGTCAGCAATGCGTGTGAGCTTAATGCCGGGTCTATTAGCATCGTTAGTGTACAACCAAAACCGTCAACAACCACGTGTACGTTTATTTGAGCATGGCTTAAAATTCTTACGTGACGAGAATGCTGAAAACGGCGTAAACCAAGTTGCTGTGATTGGTGGTGTAATCTCTGGACTTGCACACGGCGAACATTGGGTTCAAGAAAAGCGTAGCGTTGATTTTTATGACTTAAAAGGCGATGTTGAAGCACTTTTAGCAATTAGCAACGATATTGCACGTTTTGAGATAAAAGCAGAGCAGTCTGATGGCTTACACCCAGGTCAATCAGCAGTTATTTATGTTGATGGTAAAAAAGTAGGATTTTTTGGTGCTGTGCACCCACAAGTGCAAAAGTTACTAGATATCAATAACACAGCCTTTGTATTTGAAATCGAAATGTCAGCCCTTGAAAAAAGAAAATTACCAGAAGCGGTAACGGTCTCGAAATTCCCGTCAAACCGCCGTGATATCGCGATTTTAGTGAAAGATCACGTAAAATCTGGTGATATTTTAAATGTAATAGAAAAAGTTGGCGGAAATCAATTGGTTGACCTAAACTTATTCGATGTGTATAAGGGCAAAGGTATTGAGCCAAATTATAAGAGTTTGGCGATTGCTCTAACACTGCAAGCGGTTGATAGAACGCTCGAAGAGAAAGATATCAATCAAGTAGTTGATAATGTGGTGGCCGCATTGGCCGAACAATTTAACGCATCGTTGAGGGACTAGATATGGCGCTTACTAAAGCCGACATAGCTGAACACCTATTTGAAAAACTCGGGATCAATAAAAAAGATGCCAAAGATTTAGTTGAAGCGTTTTTTGAAGAAATCCGCTCAGCGCTAGAAAAAGGCGAGCAAGTAAAGCTCTCTGGATTTGGTAACTTTGATCTTCGAGATAAGAAAGAACGTCCAGGTCGCAATCCGAAAACAGGTGAAGACATCCCTATTTCGGCACGCCGAGTAGTGACTTTTAGACCAGGTCAAAAGCTAAAAACTCGTGTAGAAGTTGGCACAAGCAAAGCAAAATAAGAAAAGGCAGCGTTAGCTGCCTTTTTTATTTGTCTAAGCACTGCACTAGCGAATTTATTAAAACCCGCGTGGTGATACGAAGCTACCCGCTTGGATGCTATCGTAGGTTTTTTGCGCTAAATCATCTAAGCTGTCCAGGCTTTTACCTGCGGCAGCGAGTTGATGCTCGATAGGTAAAATATCGACATCTTCATACCCAGATAATTGTGCTACACGTGCAAAGGTGTAGGCATGCTTATACTTTTCATGTTTGTAGAATAAGCTCACAAGAGTAGGGTAGATTTCAGGGTTGGGTGTTTCACCTGCTTTATTCAGTTCTAGCGTTTTGTAAAGCAAGTCTATGGTTTTTTCATCATCAAACTTAACGTAGTAGCTTGCTAAGAAAAACTGCATTTCTGCATCTTCAGTTACGCGCTTATCTTGTTTTTCTTCAAGGGCGAGAAGTTTCGTTAACGCTGATTGATCGTTATTACGTGACCAATGGTAATACAACAAACCTGGATGGTTTGTGTCTTTTGTATCTTGGAAGATACGTGTCATCTCTTTAATACTGGTTAAATGACCTTCAACACGAGACGTCGTTTTTTCTTTTAGTTTTATATGCTCAATTTTGGCAGCGAGCGATACACACTGATCGTATTTCTCGAAATCTTTTAATAACTGGTATTTGTTTTCGTCTGTTGGTGACTTATATTCAACATATCGCTGAATGATGACCTCGGCACGTTGCTCTTTACAGTGACTGTCTTTATTTAAATCACTGCAAAAGCCAGGAGTCTCTTCGCATACCTTTGCCAGTGTAAGCGGATCTTCACACCCCGTTAACGCCAATAAACCAAGCAACACGCTTGCTCTTAATAACATTCCTTAACCTCGACTTAATAATTACGACTTTATTCTAGCGCAATGAATTGTTCTGTAACAGTGGAGAATCATTTGAGTTTAAATTAGAATAGCCGTGCCTAAGATGTGTTGCTCTCAAATCACAACACATTTTCAAAGGCTATCCGTTCAAAATTGTTTAATTAGGTAAAAAAAATGACCTCATCTCACGAGTTAGAATACACAAGCAGCTGGCAAGAACGTCAAGATTACGCAGAAAGTATGCAACCAATCATTGGTAGACTTTACCGTAATCGTGGTATCGAAATCGCTGTATATGGCCGTCCTCTCGTTAATGCCAGTACAATCGATATCATCAAAGCGCACAAAACAGTTGCTCAGTTTGAAGGTACAAAACTACGTTTACGTGAAAGCTTCCCTTTCTTAGAAGCAATTAGCAAAATGGATTTAAATTCTGCACGTATCGATATTGGTAAACTAGCGTATGGTTATTTGTTTAACGATGCTGCAAAAGGTCGTTCAGTTGAAGAGTACTTAACTGACGAACTTGCAGAAATCGCAAACTCAGAGCGTAAAGAACCACGTGATGTTGTGTTGTACGGTTTTGGTCGTATTGGTCGTTTATTAGCGCGTCTATTAATCGAAAAGTCAGGTCCTTATGCAGACCTACGTTTACGTGCAATCGTTGTGCGTGGCGGTAAAGACGGCGACCTAGAAAAGCGTGCAAGCTTACTTCGTCGTGACTCTATCCACGGTCCATTCAATGGCTCAATCACAATTGATAAAGAGCGTAATGCAATTAAAGCTAACGGTAGCTACATTCAAGTTATCTACGCTAACTCACCAAGTGAAGTTGATTACACAGCTTACGGCATCGAGAATGCACTTGTTGTTGATAACACAGGTATCTGGAAAGACGAAGCAGGCCTTGGTCAGCACTTAGAAGCAAAAGGCGCAGCAAAAGTATTATTAACTGCACCAGCTAAAGGCAACATCAAGAACATCGTTTACGGTGTAAATAACCAAGATATCAAACCTGAAGATAAAATTGTCTGTGCAGCAAGCTGTACAACCAATGCTATTACCCCAACGTTAAAAGCGCTTAACGATAAGTTCGGTATCAAGAATGGTCACGTTGAAACTGTTCACTCGTATACCAATGACCAAAACTTAATTGATAACTACCACAAAGCTGAACGCCGTGGTCGTGCTGCTGCACTTAACATGGTTATCACGTCTACGGGTGCTGCAAAAGCGGTTTCTAAAGCTTTACCTGAGCTTGAAGGTAAACTTACAGGTAACGCTATCCGTGTTCCTACACCAAACGTATCAATGGCAATCTTGAACTTAAACCTTGAAAAAGGCACTACAGTTGAAGAGCTAAATGCGTTCTTACGTGAAACAGCACTTTACTCAGACCTTCGTGACCAAATCGATTACACAGCGTCTACAGAAATCGTATCTACTGACTTAGTGGGTAGCCGTTACGCTGGTGTTGTTGACTCACAAGCGACTATCGTAGATGACAACCGTGTTGTTCTTTATGTTTGGTACGATAATGAGTTTGGTTATAGCTGTCAGGTAGTACGTTGTATGCGTGATATGGCTGAAGTAACTTTCCCAAGTTTACCTCGCTAATACCTAAGCTATAAAGAATCTAGAAGCCAGCATTATGCTGGCTTTTTTAGTCGTGAAAGTTTTTGCAAATTTTCAGCATGTGGTAGGCTGTTAAGGGTCTACACCATATTACTAACGAAACGTTCTAACGGTAGGGCGTTGACTTAATTCTTAACTTACAAACGAATAGCTAAGAATTATTTTTAACCAATAGGTTTATAGAATGAAAATCACCAGCAATTTTGATAGTGGTAATATCAAGGTTATTGAAGCCGTTGATCCACTGAATATTCAATTAGAAATTAATAAAGACAATCAGTCTGATTTTTTCCAGTGGTTTCACTTTCGTCTTGAAACAACCGCGTTTCAAAACCATAAATTACACATTAATAACCTAGAAAACTCAGCGTATCCTGATGGCTGGGATGGTTATCATGCGGTTGCATCATACGATCGTCAAACTTGGTTCCGTGTTCCATCTGAATATGCAAACGGTACATTATCATTTGAAGTTGAGCCTGAGTGCAGCAGCATGTATTTTGCTTATTTCGCACCATATAGCTATGACCGTCACCTTGATTTATTAGCATGGGCACAAAGCCAGCATGCGTGTGAACTAGAAACTTTAGGTGAAACTCTTGATGGTCGTGACATGAGTGTATTACGTGTCGGTATTCCTAGCAGTGAAAAGAAAAAAATCTGGATCACGGCACGTCAGCACCCAGGTGAAACAATGGCTGAGTGGTATGTTGAAGGTTTACTTCATAAATTACTTGATGACGAAGACCCACATGCAGCGGCACTATTATCTAAAGCAGTGTTCTATATTGTGCCAAACATGAACCCTGATGGCAGTGTGCGTGGTCACTTACGTACTAACGCTAAAGGCGTTAACTTGAACCGTGAATGGCAAACACCAAGCATGGAAAATAGCCCTGAAGTATTTTTAGTGCTTAACAAAATGCGTGAAACGGGCCTTGATATGCACTTAGATATTCATGGTGACGAAGCTATTCCTTATAACTTTGTTGCGGGTAGCGAAGGTATTCCAGGTTACGATGATCGTTTAAAAGAGTTAGAAGATAGCTTTAAAGCTGCGCTTTTAACTGTAACGCCTGAGTTCCAAGACGAACACGGTTATCCAAAAGATGAGCCAGGTCAGGCTAATCTAACGGTAGGTTCTTCAGCTGTAGCGCATGAGTTTAATGCATTAGCGTATACGGTAGAGATGCCATTTAAAGATAACGATGATTTACCAGACCCTGATTACGGCTGGTCTGACCGTCGTTCATATCAGTTTGGTCAAGATACGTTAGCGGCTATTGTTAACGTTGTTGATAAATTAAGATAACAACATTAAGCAAATTTTGCGGGTATCAATCAGATTGATGCCCGTTTTTTTTGGTTGACTAATACAAAGCACATTTGTCATATTGAAAATTAACTGTTAACAAAGTTAGGTTGTTTAAGTTAATATTCAGTACATCTAGCTGAGAGAAGATTATTTTTGATTAATTCTCAGATCATTATGTCGCGCATTCTCATTCGCTAACGCAGAGCATCGTAACTATCAATAAAAAATATAATTATAGAGGATATCCATGGAAGCTTTTGTAAGCGCCGTCAATGACGTAATTTGGAGTAGTGCACTCATTTACTTATGTCTAGGTGCAGGCCTGTTTTATTCCGTTTTAACCCGTTTCGCGCAAGTTCGACATTTCAAAGAAATGTGTAAGTTATTGCTAAGTTCTAATAACTCAGATACAGGAATTTCATCATTCCAAGCTCTGGCTGTTTCATTATCGGGCCGTGTTGGTGTTGGTAATATTGCCGGGGTTGCTGCTGCGATCGGCTTTGGTGGTCCAGGTGCGATTTTTTGGATGTGGATTGTCGCATTTTTAGGCGCAAGTACTGCATATGCAGAATCAACGCTAGGTCAAATTTATAAGTCAGAAGAAGATGGTCAGTATCGAGGTGGCCCTGCTTATTACTTCGACAGATGTTTACAACAAAAGTGGCTTGCAGTGTTATTTGCTCTATCCGCTATTATTGCTTGTGGTGTTTTCTTACCTGGCGTACAAGCAAACGCAGTGGGTAATGCATTCACACAAGTCTTCGGTGAAGGCACATTGGTTAGCACCAGCTTTGGTGAAGTAGGTAGCTTTAAGCTAGTTGCCCTTGCAATCATTTTAATTGTACTTGCGTTTATCATCTTCGGTGGCATTAAACGTATCGCAAACTTCACACAAATTGTGGTGCCATTTATGGCGCTAGGTTACATCGTGTTAGCTTTAATCGTGGTGTTCTTAAACTTAGATAAAGTGCCAGGCATTTTCTCAATGATCTTATCTGATGCATTCACTGCGCAAGCAGGTTTTGGTGCTGCGATTGGTTGGGGTGTTAAACGTGGTATCTATTCAAACGAAGCAGGCCAAGGTACGGGTCCGCATGCAGCATCTGCAGCTGAAGTAGACCACCCGGCTCAACAAGGCTTAGTGCAAGCATTCTCTGTTTATGTTGATACTATTTTCGTTTGTACAGCAACAGCGCTAATGATTCTAATCACTAAACAATACAATATTGTGGGTGAGTTACCTGCAGGTCAATTTATTGTACAAAATGTTGATGCTGCAACTGAAGTAGGCTCAGCAGCATTTACTCAGATGGCACTGTTTAGTGTATTTGGCGGTTTTGGTGAAGCGTTTGTTGGTATTGCTTTATTCTTCTTTGCATTTACAACCATTCTTGCTTATTACTATATTGCTGAAACTAACGTTGCTTATTTAAACCGTTATTTTAAAGGTAATATTCCACTGGTTGTTGTGAAGTTCGTCATTATGTTTATGGTGGCTTACGGTATGGTAAATAGCTCAGGTTATATCTGGAATATCGGTGACATTGGTGTTGGTTTAATGGCGTGGATCAACATCGTGGGTATTTTAGCTATTTTCTTTGTTGCCAAACCTGCTCTTAATTGTCTACGAGATTATGAAGACCAAAAGAAAGCGGGTGGTGAAATCATCTTTGACCCAGTTAAATTAGGCATTAAAAATGCGACTTTCTGGGAAAAGCGTCTAGCTGAAAAGGCGAAACAGAAACAATAAATCAGCTTTTTGAGTATTTGTCGTGAATTTAGTTGTATAGGTTTTCGAATCTTCACAAATGAATGAAATTCAAATAAGACATCGACTCATAAAACAAGTACAATAAAGGGCGCCTAAAGGCGCCTTTTTTATGCGTAGTATGGAGAAAGATATGGCGATTATTAGTTGCCCGCAATGTGCAAAATCAATATCTGACAAACATAAACAATGCCCGCATTGTGAATGCCAAGTCACCGATCTAAGCAATGAGCAGTTGCAGCAAATGCAAAAAGAAACGCGTATTCGTAGACAGCAAAAGTTTATGAATCAGTCTTTCCTCGCACTGATATTATTTTTAGGTGGCTTTTTCTGTTATTACTTTATGCATCCAGAAACAGAGTCTATTGAGTGGTATGCCTATTCGACAGCAATGGCAGTAGGTTTTGTATGGTATATAGTGTGCCGTATCTATTTAGTTGTTTTAAAAAAGAAAAAGTAGCATGAATATTGATCATATTGTTAAAAATATCACCCCGGAAGTATTTGAACGTCTTCAGTATGGTGCGTCTACAGGTAAATGGCCTGATGGCACTCCATTATCAGAAGAGCAAAAACAACAAACAGTTCAACTCGTGATGCTTTACCAAGCTAAAGTTTCGCAAACCAATGAGCAGTTTACCATTGGCGCAAATGGTGAAATGGTGCAAAAGAGTAAAGCTCAATTGCAAAAAGAATTCGCATCAGAAAATGAAATAGCTAGGTTTAGTGAAAATGATCTTTAAACACCTGTTTACTCCAAAATGGAAACACCCTAAAAGTCAGGTTCGTTTAGCAGCAGTTGAACGCCTTGATACAGAACGTGATCTTAGCATCTTAAATAGTATTGCCCTTGAAGATAGCTCCGCTGAGATCCGTAAAAAAGCCTTGAATAAAGTGAACGATCTTGTTTTATGGTGGCAAGTATACAAGCAAGACCAAGCACTTAAAGAAATTGCAGAGCAGCACATTAATCAAGCTGTTTTGAATACTGATAGCAAACTTGACGCGAGTATTAAAAACGAGTTTATTGAGCGTTATGCGCCAGTGAAAACCCTTGAAAAGCTAGCATTTGCAGAAAAAGAAATTCAAGTTCGTGTTAAATTATTAAAGCGTTTAGCAAACCCAAGCCTAATTGATAAAGCCTTTAAAGAAGGCCGCGAAGAGCTACAATTGCAACTTGTTGAGCTTGTCATTAACCACCAACTTGCCAAGCCACTACTAAAACATGCAAAAGGTGAAGCGCATACACAACTTGCGGCTCATCTTGAGAATGAACGTTTAGCAGTAGAAATGCCTGCAAAAGTCGAAGCTGATACTCGCGTTATATTGGCGAAATTGAATGCGCTTCGTGATAAAAATGATTTTCAGCTAGTATCGCTGCAACATGCTGAGCTATTACAACAGTGGCAAGCAATCGAGTTAAAATGGCTCAGTGATGAGCAAGTAAGCGTACTTGATAAAAAATACTCTACGATTACCCAAAAGCTTGAAGCTCACATTGCAACACTAAGCAAAGAGCATGAAGCAATGCAGCAAGCATTAGCTGAGCAACAGCGTCAGGTACTAGCCCTTGCAACCCTTGAAGCTATTGGCGAAGAAATTGAAAACGCATTGCAATTAGGTTTAGAAACGCCAGAGCAAATTCAGCAAGATTGGCTTGAGGCTAAAGTTGCAGAAGCAAAAGATACCTTGGCTGAAGCAAACTTAGTTGATAATCAAAATGTTCGTGATGTTAAACAGCACTTGTCAAATCTATTTAAGCAAGTTGAGCAATTACCACAACTTGTTACCGCGATTGCAGAGTTTAAAGCTGCGTTTGATGCTTTAAAAGCGATTACCACGACTGAAGACGAAAATGAGTTTGATGGCTTAAAGCAGCAGTTTGAACAACAGCAAAAAGTGGCTCGCAAAAAACTAGCAAGTATTCCGAGTCGTTTACAAGGTCGCTTTAAAGCAAATTTAGCTGAAGCAGTAAACAGCTGGCAGCAAGCAATGGCACCGCTGACAAATAAGTTTGAAAAGAATCAACAAACAGCAAAACGCAAAGCCCGTGATGTGAAGCGTTTGATTGAACAAGGCCGTTTCAATGTGGCGTTTGGAGTGTTTAAAGGCTTTGAAGAGTTATACGACACACTTACAGATTACTATAAACAGCCTTTAAATAGTCTAAAAGCTGATTTAGAAGCCCAATTAGCAGAAGCAAAAGATTGGCAAAAATATGCATCAGCGCCAAAGCGTGATGCATTACTTGCTGAAGTCAATGAACTTGCTGCAATCGAGTGTACAGACCCTAAACAACGTGCTGAACAAGTTAAACAGTTACGTCGTCGTTGGAATGAATTAGGTCGTTTAGATACGGATGCAGAGAAACAACAAGGTGAGTTATTCGATCAACAGATTGAACTATTGTTTGCCCCATGTCGCGAGTATTTTGCAGAGCAAGAGCAGCAACGTGAGCAAGCTAAAGCACAGCGTGTTGATATTATTGCGCAAATGCAGCAACTCAATGAACTTGATACTGAATCTGGTGAATTTGATTGGAAACAGTTTGAAAGTAAGTTTAACCGTGTTGTTAAAGCATGGCGTTCTGCGGGTAATGTTGACCCTAAAACATACCGTGAACTACAAGCGCAATTCAAAGCTGCGCAATCACAAGTACAAGGCCAATTAGTTGCGTTTCATAAAGCAAATGCTGAGCAAAAAGCCGCACTTGTAGAACAAGCAACACTGTTATCTCAAAGTGATGATTTGGCTGCTGCGTGTCAAGAGCTCAAAGCATTGCAACAAACTTGGCAAACAATTGGCTTTGCGGGAATGAAAGCTGAAAACAACTTATGGCAACAATTCAGACGTGTTAACGACGACACATTTGCCAAGCGTAGTGCTGAGTTTGAACAGCAAAAACAAGTACAACAGCAAAATGATGAAGTTGTAGCTGAGCAGTTAACTGAACTTGAAACTGCCCTTGAGAGTGTAGTGCATCTTGCACAGCTTAAAGATTTAACGGTGAAATTGGCAGGACTTGAGTACTCAAAAGCGTTGTCTGCTCGAGTGGCTCAGTTAGAGTCAGCAATTAGCGAAAAAACGAAGGTTATTAGTAAGCAAGCAGAGCAGTCTAAGTTAACGGCTTTGTTTGCAGCTCTTGAGAGCAGCAGTGAGCTTCCGTCGCAATTCCAAGCTTCATTAACGACTAGCTTAACTGCTGAGCAGCTCTTAACACGTATCGAGATTCTTGCAGGTGTTGAGTCTGCTGATAGTCAGTTACGTATGACAGAACAAGTTGCGATGTTAGATGATAAACACCGTGGTGAAAAAGCCGATGTTTATTATTACTTAAAGCAATTACTTGCAGTCAGTGAGGGTTCAGTTTCTGCTGACACACTAGCAAGGCTTAAAGCAATATTTGCAATTTAACGAATAAAACCGCTTTTTATAGCGGTTTTTTTCCGTGTTTTTTGAGGGAAACAATGAGAATTTTATTATTACTTACCTGCTTATTTTTAGGTGCATGTAAAAGTACAAATCAAGGTATGTCTGTGTACTCGTTTACCAATTCAGAAATTGAAGCAGCCCTTGCTGATCAATTACCAAAATTGAGTGAGCAAATTAAATTAATGGGCTTACCTGTTGATTTTGCGGTAAATGACCTAAGTGTAAATGTAGGCCCAGATAAGCGTGATGTGGTAGTGTTAGGAGCCGATTCAAGCGCTGTTATTAAAGCCTTTGCGCTTAAATATCCAGTACGCTTGAAGCTGCAAATTGAAGGTAGCCCATTTTATGACAGTGAGAAAAAAGCGGTTTTTTTACGTAATGTAAAACTGGTTGATACAACAATCGATACAGCAGGTTTTAAGGGAAGCTTAAACTTATTAGATGATCAGGCAATGCAAGTGATCAACGGATTTTTAGCTGTTAACCCTGTCTATAAGTTAAATATGAACGATCCTAAGTTAGCATTACTGAGTAAATTGCCATTAGATATGAAAGTATCTCAGGACGAAATTATCTTAGTGCCTAACTTATAATAGTATTAAAATATCTAAAGCGGCATTAAGCCGCTTTTTTTGTAATTGCTTGTTAAGCAAGTTTAACCTTGTCATAATTACTCGTGATATTTCGCGAGTTGAGTGACTGCTATGATCAAGGAATTTTTAAACGACCCCACATTATTGCTCAATGCAGTTGGCGAAGGGATTTATGGCTTTGACTTATCGGGCAATGCGGTCTTTGTAAATCCTGCTGCTGAGCGCATGACTGGCTGGAAAGCTGAAGAACTGCTTGGTAAAAAAATACATCAATATCATCATCATACTCGTAAAGACGGCTCACCATATCCCGCAGATGAATGTCAGATATATTGCACTATGTTCGATGGTAAACATCGCCACGTAAACGATGAAGTATTCTGGCGTAAAGATGGTAGCTATTTTGCTGTTGAGTATACTTCTACACCCGTTTATAAAAATGGGGCCTTAATTGGTGCAGTCGCGATTTTTCGCGATGTATCAAAACAGCAGCAAACAGAAGTCGCATTGCGTGATGCCTTAGCGCAAGTCCAGCACTTATCTGAACAGCTACAAGCTGAGAATGCTTATCTTATTTCAGAGTTAAACGAAGATTGGCAAGATTCAGGTTTAGTGGGGCAAAGTCATTCTTTTCAAACGATGTTAGAACAAATTACTTTAGTTAGCCAAACTAACAGCACTGTTCTAATTTTAGGTGAAAACGGCACAGGCAAAGAGCTCGTGGCACGAAACTTACATCGTTTGAGTAGCCGAGCTAAGCAACCATTTATTAGGGTTAATTGTGCTGCTTTTTCTGCAAACTTAATTGAGTCTGAGTTATTTGGCCATGAGAAAGGGGCGTTTACAGGGGCCAATGAGCGCAGAAAAGGGCGTTTTGAACTGGCCGATAAAGGCACATTATTTTTAGATGAAGTGGCAGAATTGCCATTAGAAGCACAAAGTAAATTACTTCGCGTGCTGCAAGAACAAGAGTTTGAGCGCGTGGGTGGCAGTCAAACCTTAAAAGTCGATATTCGAGTACTGGCTGCAACAAATCGTAATTTGTGGCAAATGGTCGAGCAGGGTAGCTTTAGAATGGACTTGTACTATCGCTTAAATGTCTTTCCTATTCGTGTGCCTGCGCTTCGTGAGCGAAAAGAAGATATCCCGCTCCTTGCTGCAAACATAATTACACAGCTTAACAAGCGCTTAGGTAAACAGTTAAAGGGGCTTAGCAAAGCTACACTCACTAAACTGGCTAATTATGATTGGCCAGGCAATATTCGTGAACTACAAAATATCCTAGAGCGTGAAGCTATTTTGTCTAAGCAAACTGTATTACAGCTCTCTGCGCCGTTGAATAACGAGCAACCGAATGAGCAAGTTGTTTCCCTTGATTCTGTACAAAAGCAGCATATTTGTGAGGTACTTAAGCGATGCAACGGACAAATATCAGGTGAAAATGGCGCTGCAACTTTGCTGGGTCTTCCTGAGAGTACCCTTAGATCAAAAATGAAAAAGTTAGGTATACAACGCAGTTTCGCGAAATAACGCGCGCTTTCGTGATATTTCGCGATTTATGGTGCGGTAAAATTAAATTAATCATTTAATATCAGTAGCTTATATTTTATTTGTGTTGGCCTGATAGTTGCTCTGTCAGGCTATTACCGACACAAAAGTAAGTAGCAAAATGAAATTTGATATTAAAGAACAAGACTTAATCATCAAGCCCTACAACCAAGAAGGGCCAATTTATATTCGAGAGCAAAAAGGGCATTTTCAACGTATCCGTCGTTACTTAGGCTGGGTGCTGATGCTGACGTTTATCGCCATACCATGGATCCCATATGATGGTCGCCAAGCTGTATTACTCGATGTAGCGAGCCAAAAATTTACCCTGTTTGGATTAACGCTGTTACCACAAGATTTTATGATCTTAGCCATGCTATTTATGACTGGCGCGTTTGCTTTGTTCTTCGTCACTAATTGGTTAGGGCGTGTTTGGTGTGGTTACATTTGCCCACAAACAATTTGGATGCTGATGTTTACTTGGGTCGAGCATAAAGTCGAAGGTAACCGAAACCAGCGTATTAAACTTGATAAAGCTGATTGGTCAGTAAGTAAATGGCAAAAGAAAATCACTAAGCATGCAGCTTGGCTGGTGATCTCTTTGCTTACATCTATGTCATTTATGGCTTATTTCATCCCTGCTAAGTCTCTTTACATGAGTTTATTTACCCTAGAAATGTCTGGGATCGTCAGCTTTTGGGTATTCCTGTTCGCTTTTTGTACCTATGGTAATGCGGGCTTTCTACGCGAAAAAATGTGTACTGTCGCATGCCCTTATTCACGTTTTCAATCAGTGATGTTTGATAAAGACACGTTAGTGGTTACCTACGATCAAGCGCGAGGGGAGTCTCGTGGTGCGCGTAAACGTAAAGCCGATCCTAGAGAGTTAGGTTTAGGTGACTGCGTAGACTGTAACTTATGTGTTGAAGTATGTCCGGCCGGTATCGATATTCGTAATGGCTTGCAGTATGAATGCATAAACTGCGGCTTATGTATCGATGCGTGTGATAGCACTATGGAAAAATTCAATTATCAAAAAGGCCTGATCAAGTACGCCTCTGAAAAACAAATGGAAGGCAAAACGACCAACCCGTTTAGATTAAAACTGCTTGGCTATGGTGGTTTAACGGCGTTGTTTGTTGTTGGTATGGTTGTATGGATGGCAATGCGTACACCTATTGAAGCCTCTGTCATTCGTGATCGTAATGCCCTGTATCGTGTTAATTTTGAAGGCTTAGTAGAAAACCCATATACCTTATCAATTATCAACAAAACACAGCATAGTTTGAGCTATTCAATCGGTATCAGTGGTATTGAAGAAGCAAGCTTACAGGTGCCCGAAAATATTACAGTTGAGGCGGGTCAGATGAAGCGTGTGCCTGTTACTGTGGTTGCTGATGGCTATGAATTGAAATCAAAGGTAACGCCTATCAGTTTTCACATTCAAGCATTAGAAGATGCTGATATCGCAATTACCAAAGAAACTAAGTTTTACCGAGATTGATCCTGACCTAAAAGTGAAAATGGCTTGTAGTTAACAAGCCATCTTTGCAAATTCGAGCTGCTTTTGCACATAAGCTTTAGCGCTGTCTAAATCATCAAATAAACAGTCCATTATTTGAATCGGAGATTGCGCTTGCGCAATGATGCGTTTCATTTGGTTAAGCACAATGGATGAGCTAAACATATAAGCGGTTGCTACACAGTTTGTGCCTTGCAGGGCACGAAATAATTGGGTAAAACCACGTTCTGCATCAGGGGTGGTAGCAAGTAATTGGGTAGAATGACTAATATATGCCCACGGCTTTCCAGCTAAAGCAGTAATATGCTTTTTTAAATCGACTGCAAAGTCATTGACTAAACGTGCGTTAATATTACCAGAAAATTGTCCAATAATAATTGGACCATCAGTGATGATACTGACACTGCCATAGTGATTCTTAAATTCCAATTTGCTTCCCTTTTGAATTAAAAAGAGCGCGAATTTTATACAATTGTATGTATGTGTCTAGTTATTTAGTATGTAAAAAAGAAAAAACATATTTTTTTCTTTATTTGGATTTAGGTGAGGTTTTTATTTGTATAATTGCATTCAGAGCGAATAAATAAGTCGCTCTGAATTTAAAATATAGCTAACTATTTGTTAACAATGTAGTTCAAAGCACCAGTAATTGAGGCTACTTGTGCATCAATACAAATTTTATCATTTGCTTGTGGGCTGTCAGGGTAAACCTCTGTTGTTGTGACATATTCTGCATCGGTTAAGCCCATACATAACCCCAGCTTTTTGGCTTGGTAATTAATAACGCCAAATTGAGTTTGTGGTACACCAATCAACTGGTTATTCTCATCACTTGGTGCGATGTGGGTTACTTTCTCAACTGATTTTATAATCGCTGTTTGAAATGCATCATGCGGACGTTCGCTATCAGCAACAAGATAAAAGCCGTCTGGAATGT
>NZ_JAKGBG010000070.1:0-18510 GCF_021532595.1 Pseudoalteromonas sp. OFAV1 | reverse complement strand
TTGCAGGTGCATCAGTACTTTTACGGGGATTGGATTTGCGACAGCAAATAAGCTTTGAATCGCTTGCGACCAATCGGTGAATAGATTTGGATATTGACCACTTAAACTGCGTTTAACAAACTCATGGGTTTGACTCGGCCAAGCATTTGCGGCAACCGAAACTAAGCCTTTTGCACCCGCTTGAGCAAAATACGGCATAAGTGCATCATCACCACTGAAGATAGCCAGTGTTGGTGACGCCGTTCTAAAGCCTTCAAATTTGCTAATGTCACCACTGGCTTCTTTCAAAGCCCAAAGGTTTTTGTGCTCAGCAAGGTTTTTGATCACCTGCGGTGAGATCTCAACTGCGCTACGTCCTGGTACGTTATACAACATACAAGGGTGATGGCTTGCGTTAAGTAGGCTTTCAAACCAATGTGTTTGGCCAACAACCCCAGGCTTTGCGTACAGAGGTGAACCTAACAGGTAGCCATGAATAGGTAGTTGGTTGCAGTATTCAACCCAAGCAATTTGCTGCTTAAGGTTCATGCCGCCCACAGCAACCATGAGTGGTACAGTCGGTGCTAATTGGCAAACATGCTCAACAATGGCTTGTTGCTCTTTGAGTGAAAGCGCCAGTCCTTCACCGGTACTGCCAAGCAATAAAATGCCGTTATTTGCATCTTGCTGCTCAGCGACCAGTTGTCCAAGGGCCGTATAATCGACCTCGCCAGATTCAGAAAATGGCGTGACAAGCGCTGTCCATAGTGGATAGTCGTTTAAATCAAAATTGTTGATCATCTCTCACGAACTTATAAGGTATTCGAAGAGTTTATGCGGGAGCAATTGAATGGAGCCGCATGTCGTCGTTCGAACAAGGTATAATTCGAAGAGCGAATGGGCTTAAAATAATAAAGACGCAACGGCCTTATTATACTAAGACCAGAAGCTCTCCACCAAACTAATCAATAGCGTTTTGCTATTGTTGGTGACAGTCGCTGGGATTCAGCCCAGTCGCCCGAAATAAGCACCTCACAAACGGTGTTACTTCTCGGCGTTAATTCCCCTCACGTATGATCAACAGAGTCTGTGCTCCTCCTATACGCTACCTGAATAACGCACCTCTTCCAGCCCTTTATGCTCGCTTTATAGCTTAAAGCCAACATAGTTAAATAGGGTATCAGCGGCGATTAAAGCATTTTAGCCATCTAGGTGTCAAGGCGGAGTATTCGTTTTTTTAGTGACCGATTTTGCAACATGGTTACGTATAAGCGTGTTTTTAGTACACTAGTATTACCCAGACGAATTGGAAGAAGAATGGAAAAGTTTAACGATATCTATCAGCGAGCTGTCACCCGTAAGGGCAGTGAAGAAATGCTGCTTGCACTGCTTTCTGACCCGCTTGATAGCGCTGACATTGCCAAAATGCATGACGACTTATGGTTGGAAGAGTTAACGCGTAAAGTGTTCCAAAGTGGTTTTTACTGGTCTGTTATCAATAGTAAGTGGTCAGGATTTCGAGAGGTATTTTGGGACTTCAGTGTTGAGAAACTATTAATGATGCCACCTGATATGCTCGAGCAAAAAGCCAGTGATGAACGTATTATTCGTAACTTTAAAAAAGTACAAACGATCCCTGAAAATGCCTACATGATCCATGAAGTAGCTGAAAAACATGGCAGTTTCAGCCAATTTGTAGCTGATTGGCCAGTAAATAATATTATCGGTTTGTGGGCTTACTTAAAAAAGCATGGTGCGCGACTAGGTGGGAACACAGGGCCTTATGCATTGCGTGCCATGGGTAAGGATACTTTTTTACTGTCTCGAGACGTAGAAAATTATTTACGTGCTCATGAATTAATTGACGGTGGCTTACAAACTAAAAAGTCATTACAAGCTGCACAAGACTTTTTCAACGAGCTACAACAACAAAGTGGCTTTAGCCTGCAAGCGCTAAGTCAATTAGTTGCCTATGGGGTAGGCGATAACCGCGTTGGCATAGCTGCGCGATAGGATTTTTTATGAAACTGCAAACTAGGTATACCGATATCAGCGAACTATTGGCTATTGAAGATATGCCTACTCGCGCCGCTGATCCCGCATTATTGTTATTCAATGATAAATTAGCTCAGTCGCTTGGTATTAATCATGATCCAGAATACCTAGCAGGACAGTTAAGTGGCTCAATAACTGATGACAGCGTAAAGCCTATTGCTTTAGGTTACTCAGGGCATCAATTTGGTCATTTCTCACCACGTCTGGGGGATGGCAGAGCGCATTTGCTTGGAGCAGTTAAAGACGTTGAAGGAGTACTGTGGGACATACAGCTTAAAGGGGCGGGTGCTACAGTGTTTTCACGTGGTGGTGATGGACGTTGTGCGATTGGGCCGGCGGTTCGTGAGTTTATAATGAGCGAAGCGATGGCTGCATTAGGTGTCGCGACAACTCGCTGCTTAGCTGTTGTTACTACCGGCGAAACGGTGTATCGACAACCACCTCGGCCAGGCGCTGTCGTAACTCGCGTAGCAAAAAGTCATATTCGCGTTGGTTCATTTCAGTATTTAGCAACCCAGGGCGATATTGAAGGCTTAGAAAAGTTAGTTGATTACGCACTCAGTTGTCATTTCCCAGAGATAGATACACGTGCAGAGCAACGTTATGTAGACTTTTTAATCGCAGTAATAGATAAGCAAATTGAGCTTATCATCAGTTGGATGCGAGTGGGATTCATCCATGGTGTAATGAATACAGACAATACATTAGTGAGTGGTGAAACCATTGATTACGGCCCATGCGCTATGATGAACCAGTTTGACTTTGATACAGTGTTTAGTTCCATAGACCATCAAGGGCGCTATGCATTCGGTAACCAACCAAACATTGCGAATTGGAATTGCGCGCGATTAGCTGAGAGCTTGCTGCCATTATTTAAAAATGAACAGCAAGCTTTGTCGTTATTATCCAGTGCAGTAAATAGTTTTGCTGAAAAGTTTAATCATGCATTTACTACAATGTGGCGACGGAAGTTAGGACTTCTAGATGAACACGACGATAACCAAGCTTTAGTGACTGAGTTACTCACTCTGATGCAGCAAAATAACCTTGATTATACTAATACTTTCAATGCTCTTACGGAGTCATTACTTGCGGATTTTGCATTACCGGATAGTATTAAGGGGTGGGCTGCAAAGTGGCGAGTCAGAACATCAGCTGAAAGTTATGACATCATGCGTGCTGTTAATCCTGCAGTCATTCCACGCAATCATAATATTGAAATGATCTTGGCGGAATATGAAAAAACAGGATGTAGTTCAATGCTGAATGGCTTTTTATCAGTTTTATCAAAGCCCTACGTTTACGATCAGCAATTCGAATCTTGGTATGAGCCACCTGAAAATGGCGATGCTAATTATCAAACATTTTGTGGTACCTAATGCATTTGTACTTGCTTGAAATAAAAAGTGTTTATTTAGTTTTTTTAAATGCTTGCTGATTGAGCAGAATAAACGCAAGTGCTATCATAGAATGGAGTTAACATATTGCTTTAGATGATGATCTAATACGACTTTAGAATCATGTTAGACGTAATTTAAATAATTCTTTTGTTATATTGGATTCAGCTTTATTAAGTATTAAGCATCAAGTGTTAAGCATTGATAATTAATAAATAAGTAAAATTGTGGCTTATGAACTATCGTAAGATTGATTTTTTGAGCTACTCAACAGTTTTTAAATACTCAACAAACATTAGCTGAAAACAGCTTTATTGTGAAAATGGGAAGGAAATAATGAAACTAAAATCACTTACTATTGCGTTAGCACTGGCTGCAACGAGTTCTACAGCCCTCGCTGCTGAAAAAGAAGGTTTTTATATTGGCGCATTTGGCGACTATTACGACAATTCTTGGGAAAATGTTCGTGATTATCCGCCAGGTGGATTGAATGTTGATGACTCAACTGGTTGGGGCTTAGAGTTAGGCTATCGTTTCAGTGATTACTGGAGCGCGCGTCTAGAATATGCAGACATGGACTTTGATTGGACTGCAGATTTAGCTAATGGTACTTCAACAAGTGGCTCTGAAAGCGGCGAGCGTTACGGTATTGATGCTTTATATCACTTAGGTGGCGGCCCATTCTATGGTATTTTTGGTCTTAAGAACTTAAGTGCTCTAGATGAAAACTTAACGTTTGCTAACGTTGGTGCCGGTTATCAGCACTACTTTACAGACAATTTCGCATTTAACGCTGAAACGTCTTTATATCAAGGTCTTGATCGTGGTTACACTGATGTTGGCGCTAAATTAGGTTTCAGCTATATTTTCGGTAACCAAAGCTCATCTGAGCCAGTAGAGCCTGCGCCGGTTGTTAGTGCTCCAACTGATAGCGATAATGATGGTGTTATGGATGCTGATGATCAGTGTGCTAACACACCAATGACTGATGCAGTAGATAGCACAGGCTGTACATTATACGAAGAAAAAGAAGCAACTATCACCTTGTTAGTTACTTTCCCGCATGATGTAGCAGAAGTACCAAACAAATACTTCAGCGATATTGCAGATGTGGCTGCGTTTATGAAAGAAAACCAAGACACATCAGTTGTATTAGAAGGCCACGCCTCTGCAGTGGGTGATGCTGACTATAATATGAAGCTTTCAGAAAAGCGCGCACAAGATGTTGCAGATGAACTTATCAAAGACGGTATCGCTGCAGATAGAATTTCGACAGTTGGATACGGTGAAGAGCGTTTGAAAAATAAAGCCTACACACTGGAAGCACATGCTGAAAACCGTCGTGTAGAAGCGCAAATTACAAGCGTTGAACGAGTAAAAGTTCTTCGTAAATAAGACTAAACTATTATAAATATGTAAATACTCCTATATTTATAAATAGTTACAAATAGTAAAGCCGAGCCAAGTAGTTGGTTCGGCTTTATTTTTTTAATTTAAGAACATAATTATTTTTCGATTAAATAAAATAATCTTCAGAATGTACCTTTTTGTTAAATGATAATTTAAGTGAATATTGATTTGAATCATCAAAGTAACTATCAACCATTTGTGCTATAGCTTTTTTAGTTACCTTGTAGAATAATTATTAGGTAATATAATTATTTTTACTGTAATGTTTTTTTAGTATCAATATTGTTGGATTTATATTGATTCTTTTTACGTCGCTGTATTTAGTTGGTGTTGTTAAATTAAGAAAATTTATTATGTTGTTTGGGTTTATTAAGTTTGGATTAATTACTCATCAACTATCTTGACGGAATGTAGGCTACACGGCCTTAAGTTATCTTAAATGGAAGGGAATGAAACATGAAACTGAAACCACTTACAATTGCTTTAGCGCTTGCTGCAACAAGTGCCTCAACAATCGCAGCCGAGAAACAAGGTTTTTATATTGGTGCGTTTGGTGATTACTACGATAATTCATGGGAGAATATCCGTGATTATCCGCCAGGTGGCCTAGACGTAGACGACTCAACAGGGTGGGGTTTAGAGCTTGGTTATCGCTTTAGCGATTACTGGAGTGCCCGCTTAGAATACGCAGATATGGATTTCGATTGGAACGTGACCGACAACGATGGAACTACAATGAGTGGTTCTGAAAGTGGTAAGCGTTACGGTATCGATGGTTTGTATCACTTTGGCGGTGGCCCATTCTACGGTATTTTCGGTTTGAAAAACCTTGACGCTGTTGATGAAGATTTAATGTTTGCTAACGTGGGTGCCGGTTACCAGCACTACTTTACAGATAACTTTGCATTTAACGCAGAAACTTCTTTATACCAAGGTCTTGACCGTGGTTACACTGATGTTGGTGCTAAATTAGGTTTCAGCTATATCTTTGGTGATCAAAGCGAACCAGAGCCAGTTGAGCCAGCACCTGCAGTTGTACCTGTTCCGGTTGAGCCAGTTGATAGCGATGGCGACAGCATTCCTGATGCAGATGACCAATGCGCTAATACTCCTATGACAGATGCTGTAGATGCTTCTGGTTGTACATTATACGAAGACCGTGAAGTAACGAAGAGCTTACTAATCACATTCCCTAACAATACATCTAAAGTTTCACAACAATATTTAGATGATATTGACAGTGCAGCTGCATTCTTAAAAGAGCATCCAGGCACTGATGTTGTATTAGAAGGTCACACTTCATCTGTTGGTAAAGCAGACTACAATAAGTGGTTATCGAAAAAACGTGCTGATGCAGTCGCTAAGAAGCTTATTGAAGATGGTATTGATGCGATGCGCCTAACTACAGTTGGTTATGGTGAAGAGCGTCTTAAAAATCCAGCTAACACGCCGGAAGCACATGCAGAAAACCGTCGTGTAGAAGCAAAAGTTAAAGTTATTGAACGTGTTAAAGTAGAGCGTTAATAGTTAGACTTTGCATAGAGTTTAAAACCCAGCCTAGTGCTGGGTTTTTTGCTTTTAAAACACAGATAGGAATGATTCTTAATAAATATTCATCAGAATAGCTTTTTTTTTTAGTACTATTCATGTTATTTATACTGAATATAAAGTGCCTAAGCGCAGCATGGATTTTCATCTATACTTAAAAGCTTTATAATTAACTGTCAGAATACTATAAGTACTGGGTAAAATTGCTATTTAGATTAATAGAACCGAGTACTTTCACGTCACCAAGAGGGCAATATTGTGCTACAAGAATATCGTAAACACGTAGAAGAACGTGCCGCGTTAGGTATCGTACCAGCGCCACTAGATGCTCAGCAAACGGCTGATCTTATTGAACTAATCAAAAATCCACCGGCAGGTGAAGAAGAATTTATCGTAGACCTTCTTGTTAACCGCGTACCACCAGGTGTTGATGATGCTGCTTACATTAAGGCTGGTTTCCTTGCAGCTGTAGCAAAAGGCGAAGCGAGCTCACTACTTGTATCAAAAGAAAAAGCAGCTGAGCTACTTGGTACTATGTTAGGTGGTTACAACATCGCACCTATGATCGAACTTCTAGACGACGAAGCGTTAGCACCAATCGTTGTTAAAGGTTTATCAAACACATTATTAATGTTCGATGCTTTCTACGATGTAGAAGAAAAAGCGAAAGCAGGTAACGAATTTGCTAAGCAAGTAATCGAATCTTGGGCAAATGCAGAATGGTTTGTAAACAAGCCTGCAGTTGCTGAAAAAATCTCAGTTACCGTATTCAAAGTAACGGGCGAAACAAACACAGATGACCTTTCACCTGCTCCAGATGCATGGTCACGTCCTGATATCCCACTACACGCTTTAGCAATGCTGAAGAACGAACGTGATGGTATCAACCCTGACAAACCAGGTGAAGTTGGTCCAATTTCACAACTAGAAGAGCTTAAAACTAAAGGTTTACCTCTTGCATACGTTGGTGATGTAGTTGGTACGGGTTCTTCTCGTAAATCTGCAACTAACTCTGTACTTTGGTTCATGGGTGATGATATTCCTCACGTACCAAACAAACGCGTTGGTGGTGTATGTTTAGGTGGTAAAATCGCGCCTATCTTCTTCAACACAATGGAAGACTCTGGTGCATTACCAATCGAACTACCTGTTGATGAGCTAAACATGGGTGACCAAATCGATATCTTCCCATACGAAGGTGTTGTTAAGCGTCACGGCACAGATGAAGTAATCTCTACTTTCTCTCTTAAATCAGACGTAATTCTTGATGAAGTCCGTGCTGGCGGTCGTATTCCACTGATCATCGGTCGTGGTTTAACTGATAAAGCACGTGCATCACTAGGTATGGAAGCTGAAGATATCTTCCGCAAACCTGCCCTTGTAACTGATTCTGGTAAAGGCTTCACATTAGCTCAGAAGATGGTTGGTAAAGCATGTAACATGCCTGGCGTACGTCCTGGTCAATACTGTGAGCCGAAAATGACAACGGTTGGTTCGCAAGATACAACAGGTCCTATGACGCGTGACGAACTTAAAGATCTAGCGTGTTTAGGTTTCTCTGCAGATTTAACAATGCAGTCTTTCTGTCATACATCAGCTTATCCTAAGCCAATCGACGTAAACACTCACCACACACTTCCTGATTTCATCATGAACCGTGGCGGTGTATCGCTACGTCCAGGTGACGGTGTAATCCACTCATGGTTAAACCGTATGTTATTACCAGATACAGTAGGTACTGGTGGTGACTCGCATACTCGTTTCCCTCTAGGTATTTCATTCCCAGCGGGTTCTGGTGCAGTAGCATTCGCAGCAGCAACAGGTGTAATGCCACTTGATATGCCTGAGTCAATCTTAGTACGTTTTAAAGGCGAAATGCAGCCAGGTATCACATTACGTGACCTAGTACATGCAATCCCTTATTACGGTATCAAAGAAGGTCTTCTAACAGTTGAGAAGAAAGGTAAGATTAACGAATTCTCTGGTCGTGTACTAGAAATCGAAGGTGTTGAGCACCTAACTGTTGAGCAAGCTTTCGAACTTTCTGATGCGTCAGCTGAGCGTTCAGCTGCAGGTTGTACAGTTAAACTTTCTAAAGAGTCTATCGCTGAATACCTAGAGTCAAACATTGTAATGCTTAAGTGGATGATCTCTGAAGGTTACGGTGATGTTCGTACTATTGAGCGTCGTATCACAGCAATGCAAGAGTGGTTAGCTAACCCTGAGCTGATGGAAGCTGATGCTGATGCAGAGTACAAACACGTACTTGAAATCGACCTAGCTGATATCAAAGAGCCAATCCTTTGTGCTCCAAATGACCCTGATGATGCACGTCTTCTTTCAGACGTAACAGGCGAGAAAATCGACGAAGTATTCATCGGTTCTTGTATGACTAACATCGGTCACTTCCGTGCTGCAGGTAAACTACTAGATGGTTTCAGTGGCCGTATCCCAACTCAACTTTGGGTTGCACCACCAACTAAAATGGATAAAGACCAACTTACTGACGAAGGTTACTACGGTATCTTTGGTCGTGTAGGTGCGCGTATCGAAACTCCAGGGTGTTCACTATGTATGGGTAACCAAGCACGAGTTGCTGATAAAGCAACGGTTGTGTCTACCTCTACGCGTAACTTCCCTAACCGTCTAGGTACTGGCGCAAACGTATTCTTAGCATCAGCAGAGCTTGCAGCAGTAGCGGCAATCTTAGGTAAACTACCTACACCTGCTGAGTACCAAGAGTATGCAGATAAGATCAATGCAACTGCAGCTGATACATATCGTTACCTGAACTTCCACCGTATGCCTCAATACACTAAAAAGGCAGACCAAGTAATCGTTCAGCAAGCCGTTTAATTCTAATTAAAATTAAATAGCTAAAAAGCCCGCATCCAGCGGGCTTTTTATTTTAGATAAAAATTCTAATTTACTTCTAAATTCGATCTTAAAGCTACATAAATCATCATTGCTGTTTACATAATAACGCAAAAATTTCCTACCAATTGCATTAAAATCCTCGCCAATATTCTCAACATATTAAGGCGAGATCGTTATGACAAAATTAAACAACCAGAATCTATTGCAACTTCGTTTTGTAAGCCAAGCTCATATTGACGCAGTAAAGCCTTCTTTTGCTAACCTACCTGCGAATCCGTACGCCGATGGTCAATTTCGTAAGCGTCGCTATTCAGTAATCAAAGTCGTTGATGGTGAATTAAAGCTACAACCAACTAAAGCATTTGTGCAGGATGACTCAATCAATACCTTCCAAGGTAATGTTGAGCGTACTTATGAAAATTTAGAAGATAGCTTATTAGCCACTGATGGCATGAAGCAAATCGTTAATCAGTTCCGCGATATGACGGGGATCAGCGATGATCGCGATATTGAAATTCACCAATTTAGAATGCTTGCGATTGACAGCGATACACCCGCTGCGCCTGAAGGTGTTCACCAAGATGGTTTTGATCACGTATGTGTATGTGGTGTATCACACGAAAACCTTGAAGGGGGTGAGCTACTTGTTTATGAACATCAGCAAGCAGAGCCTTGTTTCAAAATGGAAATTAAAGACGGCATGTTCGCGCTTATTAATGACCGTGAAGTATGGCACAACGCAACACCAATGAATAAATTAGACGCAAGCAAAGAAGGTTACCTTGATTGCTTCGTACTAACTGCGTAAGGGTATATCATGAACTTAACGCAATTACGTCGTCAATTTCCTGCACTTATGCAACAAGTTGCTGGTCAGTCACCGATTTTCCTTGATGGCCCGGGTGGCTCGCAAGTGCCACAGTCGGTTTTAAGTGCCATGACTGCTTATTTGGGTTACTACAACTCGAACTTAGGTGGTGCATTTTTCTCAAGTGATAAAACGGTTGAGTTAATGGCTAGCGCTCGCCAAGCAGCAGCCGATTTATTAAATGCCCCATCTAAAGAGCAAATCGTGTTTGGTGCAAACATGACAAGCTTAACGTTCAGCTTTAGTCGTGCCATCTCGCGTGGTTGGACTGCCGGTGATGAGATTATTGTCACAAATGCTGATCACTACTCAAATGTTTCATCTTGGCAGCAAGCTGCTGAAGATAAGGGCGCAACAGTAAAAACGGCTCTTATCAATGAAGCTGATTGCAGCTTAGATATGGCACACTTTGAAAGCCTTTTATCAAGCAAAACAAAGCTTGTTGCAGTGACGTATGCATCAAACACTACTGGTTCAATTAATGACATTAAACGCATTGTTGAGCTTGCTCATGCAGTTGGTGCGCTAGTTTATGTTGATGCCGTTCATTACGCACCTCATGAGCTGGTAGACGTACAGGCACTTGATTGCGACTTTTTAGCGTGCTCTGCATACAAGTTCTTTGGCCCTCATCTTGGTATTGTATATGGCAAACGTGAGCACCTTGAAGGTTTCACACCATACAAAGTTGAGCCTGCAAAAGATGTTGCCCCAGGTCGCTGGGAAACGGGTACGCAAAGCTTTGAAGCGCTAGCTGGTCTCATTGCTGCTGTTGATTACATTGCTGCAATTAGTGAGCTTGATGACAGTCATTCACGCCGAGAAAAACTGGCGGCTGCATTTGCTATCACTAAACAGCACGAAATGGCATTAAGTAAGCATTTCTTAACTCGTTTAGCAGATTACCCGAGCATTAAGCTGTTTGGTATTAATGATCTAGAGCGTGTTGCTAATCGCACACCGACTTTTGCTTTAACTTTTGAAGGCGTCGAGCCGCGTGTTGTTTCTGAATTTTTAGGGAAGCAACATATTTGTGTGTGGGATGGTAACTTCTACGCGCAAGGCTTATGTAAGCAACTCGGTGTATTAGAGACAGGCGGCGTAGTTCGCATTGGCTGTATGCATTACAATACAATTGAAGAGCTTGATAAGGTTTTTGATTTATTTGATCAATTACTAAAAAATTAAAGCTAAGTTTTTAGCTATAAGTTTGAAGCAGCCCGAAGGGGCTGCTATTTGACAGAGCTAACAGTCAGTTGGATTTTTACCGCTAGGATTGTGGTTGCCCATAGATTTGCTCTGCACGGTTAAATAGAACCCACGACGTTAAAATATACTTATCATTTGAAATGGGCTTATTACCTCGGTGCGTATGAGTAAAGTAACCCGGTGCTACGACCATAGAACCCTGCTTCGGTGATATTTTACGCTGTTGATAGTAAAACTCAGTTTCACCACCTTCTTCGACATCATTTAAATAGAACATAAATAACAGTACGCGATGCAAGGCTTCGTTATGACCGTTTTGTGGGTATACCTCGCTATGCCAATACGGGTAGCCTCCTTTATTGATATCGTATTTTTGTGCTTGAATAGGCCCGAGGCGGAAAATTTGCTGCACGAGTAATGGCAATTGTGGTTTGCCAACTTCTTCAAAATTATCTTGTGTAAGATCAACTGGCTGACCTGTTTTCGGATGATATACCTTTAAACCAAATGCACCTATCATCATGAAAATATGCTCTTCAAGGTATTTAAAGATGTGGCTGGCGGTTGTTTGCTGAATATGCTTAAGTTGCTCAACGTACTCTGGATGATTATTAAGATATAAATCGCGGCTGTCTTTTTTTGCTAAATCCACGCCGCCAGAGGTAATGCCTTGTTTTAAATGCGGGCTTTGTTCAAATACCGTGATAAAGTTGTCGCAAAATTCTTTGCTGAGGGCGTTTTCGTATACGCGAATAAAGTCCGTCATGAGCTACCTTTAGTTTATATTTTTTATAGGGTTACTATGTTTACTGAGACTATCACACCTCGTTTTAGCGAAACTGATGTGCTAGGGCATATCAACAATACCGTACTCCCTGTATGGTTTGAAGCCGCCCGAGCGCCTATTTTCAGGTTTTTTACCCCCGATCTAAACCCTTATGAGTGGAAATTGATCATTGCTAAGGTTGAGGTAAGTTTTGTCGGTGAGTTGTTTTATGGCCACGATGTAACCGTTAAAACCAGTGTAGAGCACATCGGCTCTAGCTCATTTGTGCTTCGCCAAGAAGCATGGCAACAAGATAACTGCTGCGCCGTTGGTAAAACTGTACTCGTGCGTTACGACTTTGCAAACAAATGCTCGCAAAAACTTAATGAGCAGGAAAGGGCTGACCTTACAGCGCATTTAATCGCTGAGGAATAAACCATTTTTTGCCGACATTTCGCAGCACTTGGGTTAAAATGCGCCTTCATTATTTTGACTGAGTAATTTTGGGTTACACGCAATGCTGTTAATGATCGACAATTATGATTCGTTTACCTACAACTTAGTGCAGTATTTTCAGCGCTTAGATCAAGATGTATTGGTAAAACGTAATGACGAGATCAGCATTGCAGAGATCAAACAGCTTAATCCTGAACATATTGTTCTTTCACCCGGCCCATGTTCACCCAACGAAGCGGGTATTTCGTTACAGGTGGTCGAACAGCTAAAAGGTGAAGTGCCTATTCTTGGGATCTGCTTAGGGCATCAAACTATTGCTCAGGCGCTTGGGGCTGAAGTAGTCAGAGCAAAACGAGTTATGCATGGCAAAACTTCATTGGTTAAACATAACAACCAAGGGGTGTTTAAGGGGTTAGCAAACCCACTTACCGTTTGCCGATATCATTCATTAGTGGTTGATAAGCAGCATTTACCTAATGACCTTACAATCACTGCTTGGACTGAGAAAAATTCTGATTTCGAAGAAATAATGGGTTTAATGCATGCTAATTTAGCGCTTGAAGGGGTGCAGTTTCATCCTGAAGCAATTTTGACTCAGCAGGGACTTGAATTACTTGCTAACTTTTTAACTCGCTTCTAATCTTAGGCTAATGAATTAACAAATATGACTGACAATACCCCTGTGCAAATTACTGAAGAAAAACGACAACAAAGGACTTCGATGGTGCTCAATGAACGCGCCCACGATCTATTGCTTGGTCATAGTTTTGCACAGCGCCAAATTGGTTATATTCACACCTTAGAGATTGACTACGGTGAGTCGATGGAGCAACGCACTTTATTAGAGGTGGAAGTTGCAGCCGAAAAGAAGCGACAAAAAAGCAGTACAGCACATCATAAGTACCGTGCTCAGGCGAGTAAGCAGTTACATCAAGTCATAGAAGCAGCTATGAACAAGCAGCTAGAAGACGTCGATTCGGTTGTGCATGAAACAATTGGTATTCAAGATAGTGTTCCAGCGATTTTAGAAATATTAGCAGTACGCTCCGCATCGGTTGGTCGCCTTGAACCTTTAGTTAAAGATTTAAGTTGGTTAGGCCGTGAGTTGGTTGCCTTTGTTAATTTGCCTTTCTATCGTAAGCAGCGTAACAAGCATACCTCGGTTCAAGTTGATAACCCATTATTAGCGCTGCGTTATATTGGTTTAGATAATTTAAAGTTTGTTGTGCCTACATTTGCGGTTCGCCATTGGATGCCTCACAGTACAGAACCATTTCCATTATTAAAGCGTCGTTTGCGCGATAATTCGATGGCGTGTGCCATTGCGGCTCAAGAGCTTGCTAAATTAAATGGTGTAAATGAGGTACACGCGTTTACCTTAGGTATGTTATTGGATGTTGGCAAAATTGCTTTAGTGCGTTTGTATTTACGCACCTTTGAGCGAGTTTGGCAGCGACAAGTGGCAAAAGCGCGTGAAGAACAAAAGAAAGACTTACACACGGCACTTTTAGAGCTTAAGCCAGATCCCTTGTTTTTAAGCTCATTATTGAGAACTCTGTCAATGAAAGTGACCGCTACTGTTATTGAGCAAATGTCATTTAAGTATTTACCCTTTAATGCGGTGATGCAGCAATTAACAACGCCACTAGCTAAAAACGATGAGTACCTACCACTTACAGAAGTGATATTAAAAGCGCGTTGTTATGCTCAATACTTAAGTTTAAATGAGCACCAATTAGTTGAACAAGACGAAACTGAGCATTGGTTTGCGCACTTTAACTTCACTCAAGAAGAGCTCGATCAGCTTGCAAAATGCAATTTTGATCGCTTCCATATCCAAATTAATTAAAAAAAATGTTAATTTTTTTGCGACTATTCATTCATTGTTTATCAATCCACACTGACAATTTTTCTGTAAGCATGTTCTGCGGTGCTTACTAGCAGCACGCCTTTTTATCGTATTTAGTCTAAAAAACAACCTTCAAATAGTTATTCACTATCCATGAAAAAATATCTCGAGCCCTTTATTTTCAAGGGCTACATGAAAGTTTTCTAAGAGACAGAACGAAAATTTTCTGAAATAATGAACGAATGAAAATTGAACCAAAGAGTAATTTAGGTGAATTTACGCTAAGCTCAATCGGCTAATTAAAATGGCTTAGTTTAGCTTTAAGATGCCACCTTACTCTTCGTGTGCTTACAATTAAGAGGATATAAAATGACAGTCAATCGTGAATTATTTGATCAAGTAATGGTTCCTAACTATGCACCATCAAGTGTTATTCCTGTTCGAGGCGAAGGCTCTCGTGTATGGGACCAAGAAGGTCGCGAATTTATCGATTTTGCTGGTGGTATCGCAGTTAACTGTCTAGGTCACTGCCATCCAGCTCTTGTAAGTGCATTAAAAGAGCAAGGCGAGAAAATTTGGCACTTATCAAATGTAATGACTAATGAGCCTGCACTTCGTCTAGCTAAAAAGCTAACTGATGCAACATTTGCAGAGAAAGTATATTTTGCTAACTCAGGCGCAGAAGCAAATGAAGCGGCACTAAAATTAGCACGTCGTTTTGCTCTTGATAACTATGGCGAGCAAAAGTCGCAAATTATCTCATTCAATAAAGGTTTCCACGGTCGTACATTCTTCACTGTAACGGTAGGTGGCCAAGCTGCATACTCTGATGGTTTTGGTCCTAAACCTGGCGATATCGTGCACTGTGACTATAACGACTTAGCAGCATTCGAAGCGCTTATCTCTGATAATACGTGTGCGGTAATGATGGAGCCTCTGCAAGGTGAAGGCGGTATCATTTCACCAACCAAAGAATTTGTAGAAGGTGTACGTGAGCTGTGTACTAAACACAATGCACTTTTAATTTTTGATGAAGTACAAACAGGTGTTGGTCGTACTGGTGAGCTTTATGCTTATCAAGGTCTAAACGTAACTCCAGATATCTTAACTACAGCCAAAGCGTTAGGTGGTGGTTTCCCAATCGGTGCAATGATCACCACAACTGATATTGCTAAGCATTTAAAAGTAGGTACTCATGGTTCTACTTACGGTGGTAACCCACTTGCATGTGCAGTAGCAGAAGCGGCATTCGATACAGTAAATACACCAGAAGTATTAAATGGTGTTAAAGAAAAGTCGGCATTATTCCGTGAGTTACTAACGGCGATTAACGAAAAGCACAATGTATTCACTGAAATCCGTGGTGAAGGCCTATTAATTGGTGCTGTAGTAACAGAGCAATTTAAAGGTCGTGCAAAAGAGTTCTTAGTTGCAGCAACAGAAGAAGGCGTGATGTCTTTAGTTGCAGGTGTTGATGTTGTTCGTTTCACTCCGTCACTTGTAATTCCAGAAGCTGATATCCGCGAAGGTATGGCTCGTTTTGAAAAAGCGGTTGCTAAAGTCGCTAATAGTTAATTTCTTAACTGCCAACTCAGGGCAAGCACAGCTTGCCCACATTTCTTAATTTACCGTTATTTATAAGGGAGCAAGCGGACTTATGATGATCCTTCGCCCAATTCAGCAAAGTGATTACGCTTCATTAGTAAAGATTGCCGTAGAGTCAGGACATGGCTTCACATCTTTGCCTAATAATGAACAATTGCTACAAAAGAAAATAGATCATTCTGTCAGCTCATTTGCAAAAGCTGCCCAACAACCAGGTGATGAAGGTTACTTGTTTGTTCTTGAGGATAGCGAGACTGGTGAAGTTGTTGGTACTTCTGGTATTGAAGCAGCTGTTGGTTTAGATGATGCTTTTTATCACTACCACTTAAGTAAAGTGATTCACTCTTCACGGACCCTTGATGTATACAAAGCTGTTGATATTCTTACCTTGTGTAATGATTACACAGGGGCAACAGAGCTATGCACGTTATTCCTAAAAGATGGCTACCGTAAAAATAATAATGGTAAATTACTCTCAAAAGCGCGTTTTATGTTTATAAACCAGCATAGAGAACGCTTTGCAGAAACTGTGATTGCTGAGATGCGTGGTGTATCAGACGAAAACGGTGAAAGCCCATTCTGGCAATGGTTAGAAGAGCACTTTTTTTCAATGGACTTTCCTACTGCCGACTACCTCACCGGAATTGGTCAAAAGGTGTTCATTGCTGAGTTAATGCCTAAGTACCCAATTTACGTCAACTTATTGAGCAAAGATGCGCAAGCTGTAATCGGTCAAGTGCACGCTAACACGCGTCCTGCTATTGAACTTTTAAAAAACGAAGGTTTCACCTTTAACGGTTACGTAGATATCTTTGACGCAGGCCCAACGGTTGAAGCAAAGATCGAAAATATAGCTACAATTCGTAATGCCAAAACATTCAAAGTTGAAATTGGTGAAAGCCAAGGCGACACCACGGTATTGTTAGCAAACGATAAAATTGCTGATTTTAGAGCAACCGTGACTCAAGTTAGCCTATCATGCGATGCCGATAGCATCACAATCTCAAGTGAATTAGCAAAAGCACTTCACCTAGAAGCGGGTGATTCAGTATCACTAGCAGAACTATAGAATTCAGGAGACATATTAATGACTCATGCAGCGCAATTTATTAATGGTCAATGGCAAGCAGGCCTTGGTCATACTTTTCAGTCTGTTAACCCTGCAAACAACGACGTAATTTGGCAAGCAAACAGTGCAACAGCTGAGCAAGTAGACAGTGCCGTGTCTGCTGCACGTGAAGCATTTTACAGCTGGGCTGACAAATCATTTGCTGAGCGTTTAGCGATTGTAAAAACATTTGCTGAAACGCTAAAAGAGCACAGTGAAGAACTCGCTGTTGCGATTGCACAAGAAACCGGTAAACCACTTTGGGAAACGCGCACTGAAGCAGGTGCTATGGTGGGTAAAATTGCTATCTCTGAAAAAGCATTTTTAGAGCGTACTGGTGATGTTGAAAACCCAATGCCGCAAGGCCGTGCGATGATCCGTCATAAACCTCATGGTGTTGTCGCAGTATTTGGTCCATACAACTTCCCTGGCCACTTACCAAATGGTCATATTGTGCCTGCATTATTAGCAGGTAATACCGTGGTATTTAAACCGTCAGAATTAACGCCTGCTGTTGCTGAGTTAACGTTAAAGTTATGGGAAAAAGCCGGTCTTCCTGCAGGTGTTATCAATCTTGTACAAGGTGAAGTTGAAACTGGTAAAGCGCTTGCGTCTCATAAAGGTATTGATGGCTTATTCTTTACGGGCTCTTCTCGTACTGGTCATATTTTACATGAGCAGTTTGCCGGTCAGCCGGGTAAAATCCTAGCGTTAGAGATGGGGGGGAATAACCCGCTTATCGTCACTGATGTTGCTGATACTAAAGCGGCTATCCACGATATTATCCAATCAGCGTTTATCTCAACCGGTCAACGCTGTACCTGTGCGCGTAAACTGTTTTTACCAAAAGGCGAGCAGGGTGATGCTATCTTAGCCGGTCTTATTAAAGCGACTAAAGCGATTAAAGTAGGTGACTACGACGCAGAAGATCAGCCTTTCATGGGTTCAATGATTTCTGCGGCAGCAGCCGCTGGAATGGTTGCAGCGCAAAAGCAACTTGTTGAGCTTGGTGCTGAAGTGTTAGTTGAACTTACTCACAAAGAAAATACCGGCTTTGTAACACCGGGTATTTTAGAGTGTACCGATGTGGCTAACTTCCCAGATGAAGAGCACTTTGGACCACTGCTTAAAGTGTTCCGCTTTACTGACTTTGATGCCGCTATTGATAAAGCGAATGACACAAGCTTTGGCTTATCAGCCGGTTTATTAAGTGACAGCGCAGCAGATTACGATCACTTCTTACGTCGTATTCGTGCAGGTATCGTAAACTGGAACCGTCCAATCACAGGTGCATCAAGTGCAGCACCATTTGGTGGTATTGGTGCATCGGGTAACCACAGAGCAAGTGCTTACTATGCAGCTGATTATTGTGCATACCCTGTT
>NZ_JAKGBG010000069.1:0-18808 GCF_021532595.1 Pseudoalteromonas sp. OFAV1 | reverse complement strand
CTGAGCTTATCTCAAGCGCGACTAAGTTCTTCATCAACCCAACTGGCCGTTTCGTAATCGGTGGCCCTATGGGTGACTGTGGTCTTACAGGCCGTAAAATCATCGTAGATACATACGGTGGTATGGCTCGTCACGGTGGTGGTGCTTTCTCTGGTAAAGATCCATCAAAAGTTGACCGCTCAGCTGCATATGCTGCACGTTACGTTGCTAAAAACGTGGTTGCTGCTGGTCTTGCTGACAAGTGTGAGCTACAAGTTTCTTACGCTATCGGTGTTGCAGAGCCAACATCTATCAGCATCGAAACATTTGGTACAGGTAAATTAGATGAAGCACGTCTAATCGAGTTAGTGCGTGAGCACTTCGACCTACGCCCTTACGGCTTAATCCAAATGCTTGATCTTGAGCGTCCTATCTATCAACCGACTGCGGCTTATGGTCACTTCGGTCGTAATGAGTTCCCTTGGGAAAGCACAGACAAAGCAGACGCACTTCGCGCAGCTGCTGGCCTGTAATAGGTTAAATAAAATGAAAAAAGCGCCGTTTGGCGCTTTTTTTGTGTTTGATTTAAAAGTAGGAAACTATTTTCTCGTAAACAGCCACACCCCATACCAAGGCTAAAACCACCAGCGACAATGTCACCGCCGCAGAGGCCATATCTTTGGCTCGCCCTGATAATACATGATACTCAATGCCAACTCGGTCAGTCAGCGCTTCTATTGATGAGTTAAGTAACTCGACGATTAATAATAATAAATAGGGAATAAACAACACTAACCAGTGATTAAGTGACTGCGCCAATACGACCGACAAGGGTAACAAACACAGTCCTAAATAAATTTCAGAACGAAATGCAGACTCTTCTTTAAACGCCGCTTTAAGGCCTTTAATCGAGCATTTAGTTGCTTTTAAAATGCGTCCAACACCAAGGCCATTTGGCTTATTGACCAGGGGGATTTTTGGTTCTTTCATTTTTTTACCTACTGCCTCAGAATTAACCTGATCATAATAATAAACTCTTACACTGTCACCATAAGACTCTTGTTTTAATTGCTAGCAATTACCGGGGATGCTGCTGGTTTTGGTGCGCGAAAACTGATTATTAGTTAACTGCTCTCTGAGCGATTGTAGTGTTTTATAAACACTTTTTAATGACACTTTGTTACTTAACCAATAAGGGATAGAGCCACTCGGATCTGCATAAGCTTGATGGCTGACCAACAAATTACTTTGTTGCTGCTCTAAGCGCCAATATGCAGTGAGGTTTTTAATTCGTACAACCCCCGCCACTTCTGCTTTTGCATAGGGCTGGCTTTTAATTTGTAGCTCAGTTTTATGCTCACCTAAAGCGCGATAACAAGAGTAACTCACCAAGTCTCGATCTGATACCGGCCAAGGCGAGTTAAAGTGGGTATAAACAAGAGTTTCTGAGGGACTTAAGCGCTCCATTAAGGTTACGCTTTTCACGTTTTCGAGCCAATTAGGCGCGTTTTCTGTATCACTTAATAACGCCATAAAGTCACTCGCTTTGGCGTTTTTAACCAGCACAGAAGCATTAATTTCTATTATGCCGGTGTCATGCTTTTTATAACTAACCTTGATGTCGTCTTGTTGCTTGTAGACTTGCCATTCAATTGGGTTAGCACAGGCAGATAAACTCAGCCAAGCTAACCCAACTATTAAGCAAAGACGCACTTTATTTATAGCCAGTAAGGGTCTGTGTCGAATGTAGCGTGACGGCTTTGCTCCATTGCACTTACTAAAAATTCAGATTTTTGCTCCAACCAAGACTGTATTTTTGCAAGTTCTAAATCTTCATGACCAGCACACAGCTGTTTTAGATACTCAAGTGTACTTAGTTCATAAATACCATGAGATATATCTAACCATGGAATACGAAACTCACTACGGTCGTCTTTGTTAAATAGCGCTCCTAAACAATTTCCACTAAGCAGAGAGTTTTCTAGGCGCGTGCGCAGTGCTAAGTAATCCTTGTCTGTAAACACTTTTTGCTCTGGAATGAGCTCATGCATATCGTGCCAATCTTTAGCAAATAATCGCTTTGCAATATCAGCAACGGGCTCTTCAGCCGCTTTAAACTCAGCTTGTCCCCATGATTTACGCCACTGTTTTTCTATCAACCATGTAGTTAGTTGTAACAATAAACGATTATAGCGAGTACTATGAAACAGCTCTTGTACATCTTCGATGCTTGGTTGTAACTGTTTTAAGTCGTTGATAACTTGCGTGAGTTCTGGCGCACTATTAATTTTTTTATAATAAGCGTGGCGTTTAGATGTGTAGGTTTTTAACTGAATTGCATTTTCTACCCACGCTAGTTCGCTTAGCAGCCATTTTAGCTCTGTACGTAATAAATCAGTGTCATCTTTACTTACTATGTCATCAAACAACCAGAAAGTGTGGCGAATCAAACGAATTCCATCGGTCACACGTTTAAGGGTTTTTAGGCTTGGCTTGATGAAGTAACAAGCTTCATGTTTTTGCACAAAGCGAATTGCATAGTTGATGCTTTCTATAAGCGCTTGCTCTTGCGTTGCATCACGCTTTAACGGCACAAAACCAATTGATTTGCTTGCTTTTAACGGATTGTCATCAGCAAGGCGATAACCACGAGCTGCTTTTGAGTATAAGCCTAAACGCACATTACTTTCGCGCACTAGCTTATCGGCTAAAGCAAATAACTCTTGGCGACTACCTTCTACTAGCTCAACTTCTAGTTCAGAAATGGGTTCAACTTTGCCCGATGCAGAAATCTCACCTTTATCAAGCACTACTTCAATCTTTGCACCGCTGTCAGTTTCGATTAACCAAGTACGGCGAATAAAATTAGTACTAAAAATTGGGTATAGGTTATCGGCTATTGACCCAACTTGCATACCATGCGGCCAAATTGCAGCATCAAAAGCAAGTAAATCAGGGCGTGTACCCTCAAGCGGTAAGTTGTATTCAGGGCGTTGATGTAAACCACCAACCACTTCGCCTGCAAGCTTAATGGTTTGCTCGCATTGGTTATCGCAGCAACGCGTACGTAAACCAATATCTAATGCGCGCAATTCTCGGCTTGGTGTATCGTAATAAGCATTTTGTAAGCTACGTGAGGGCTTGTTTGTAACGGTTTTTGCAAATTGAGTAATTAATGCGGGGATCAGTGGAACAACGGCATCTGACACCAAAAACTTCAGTTCTATCTCAGTATCCATTCGCTTTGCGGAGTACATTTAAAATAATTAAGTGATCAAAATAAACAAAGCAGCTACTTAATGCAAACTTTTTCCTGAATTTTAATCTTGAGCTTGGCTATGGATTACAATATCTTCCTTGCTATTAATAGTTGAAATCCCTACTATCTCTATACATAAAGAAATTATAAATTTGGCCATTTCTAGGCAATGGTTACGTTAACAAGGTAGATTGATGTTAAAACAGTGTATTTTTGGGTTGCTCCTAGCGGCCACCTCTTTTATTAGTTACGCAGAAGAAGCGCCAAGCAGTAACGAAAACACCGCATACATAGTCGATAACCTCTACACCTTTATGCACTCTGGTCCGAGTAAAAACTACCGTATTTTAGGTTCGGTTGATGCAGGTACTCAAGTTACTTTACTGTCAGCTGAAGATAATGGTTATTTTAAAATCCGTGACGACAAAGATCGTGAAGGCTGGGTAGAAGCAAAGTTTGTGACTGAAAATGCAGGTATTCAACAGCAGTTTCAAGCATTAAGTAATGATATGACTTTAATGCAAGAGCAACTACGCCAAGCAGAAATTGAACTGCCTCAGTTACAAGAGCAAAATAAAACCCTCACAGAGCAAAACCAAGCACTAAGTGAGCAAATCCAAGCGCTTAAAAACACAATTGAATCTGAGCGCAACGCTAAACAAACAGCCAGTGCAAAAGAAAAACGTCAGCTACTTACCTATGGCGGCGCAATTGCATTTATTGGTTTATTGTTAGGTATTATCCTTACCATTATGTTGTCGCGCCGTAAGCGATATGATGGCTGGGCATAATCTATCGACAATAAAAAAGCACCTAACGGTGCTTTTTTATTGTCTGCTTAATTTAGATATCAAAGAGCAAACCACTGTCTTGCTTGATTTTCTCAATCACCATATAAGTGTGATGGGTGCCTACCCCCGGTATATCAACTAAATCACCCAATACCTGACGATATTCATCCATATCTGAAACTCGTACTTTTAATAAGTAATCGTAGCCACCTGCGACCATATCGCACTCAACAACTTGTGGGATATTTAAAATATATTCGCGAAATACTTTAAACACCGATGTATTCGATGTGACAAGTGATACCTGTACATGTGCTAATAAACTTTGATTTAGTTTTGCTTCACTTAGCTTGGCATAATAGCCTTCAATATAGCCCTCTTGTTCAAGACGCTTTACACGGTCAAGACATGGACTTGGGCTTAAATTTACCTGTTTTGCCAGGTTCACATTAGATATTCTGCCATTTTTTTGCAGAGCGTCTAAAATTGCTAAATCGATGCGATCTAACATGCGTAATCTATTCGGACTAGTCATAACAGAATTTTATGCGGCTAAGTTAACGGTATGCCCTGTAAATTATCGTAAATCGAAAAATATAACCAGCATATTCTGCTGGATTTTAATTAGAATGCACGAAATATATCAATGGCAAGAAATGCATTAATTGTATTTCTCGACTCCACACACCAGAGGGTTACATATGCTATTTAATGGCGATTTGACAACTGAATGTCCAATAAGACAAAAAATCCGTGATTTTTACCGTATTGATGAAAACGCGGTAATTGATCATATTTTGCCTTTGGCTGAAGTAGGCGTGAAAGCGCGTAGCCGAGCGTGGGAACGTGCTCGTCAAATGGTTTTAAATATCCGTCGCGATCAGGATGGTCAAAGCGGTGTAGATGCACTACTTAACGAATTTTCACTATCAAGTGAAGAAGGCGTTGTTTTAATGTGTCTAGCTGAAGCACTACTACGCGTACCAGATAAAGCAACGCAAGAGTCGCTAATTCGTGACAAGCTTGCTAAAGGTGACTGGAGTTCGCACTTAGGTAGCAGTGACTCATTATTTGTAAATGCATCATCTTGGGGTCTGTTAGTAACTGGTAAAATGGTTAACTACAGCGACAAATCTAAAGAACAACAATTTGGTGTGCTGAAAAAGACCATTGGTCGCTTAGGTGAGCCTGTTATTCGTAAATCTGTGAACTTCGCGATGAAGATCATGGGTAAGCAATTCGTTATGGGTCGTACCATTGACGAAGCGATTGAACGTGCGGCAGATAAAGAACAAAAAGGCTACGTTTACTCATACGATATGCTAGGTGAAGGTGCTCGCACAATGAAAGATGCAGAGCGTTACTTCAACAGCTACATGACGGCTATCCATGCAATTGGTAAAGCGGCAAATGGCCGTGGTCCTATCAAGAGCCCAGGTATCTCAGTTAAGATTTCTGCAATTCACCCACGCTATGAATTCACTCATCGCGAGCGCGTAATCGCTGAAATCGTACCTAAGTTAAAAGAACTTGCCCTTGCAGCGAAAAGCTACGACATCGGCTTCACTGTTGATGCTGAAGAAGCTGATCGTTTAGATATCTCACTAGATGTTATTGAAGCTGTATTTAGTGATGACGATTTAGGTAACTGGAATGGTTTTGGTTTAGCTGTTCAAGCATACCAAAAACGCGCTATTTTTGTGGTTGAGTGGGTTGCTGATCTTGCTCGTCGCGTTGGCCGTAAATTAATGGTTCGCCTTGTTAAAGGTGCATACTGGGATACAGAAATCAAAACTACTCAGCAAGATGGTTTAGATCACTACCCTGTATTTACTCGTAAAGCGACAACTGACGTTTCTTACAAAGCCTGTGCTATCAAGCTACTTGAAGCACGTGATGTGCTTTACCCGCAATTTGCAACACACAATGCTTACACTGCAGCAACTATTTTAGAAGTTGCTAAAGGCGACCACGAAGGCTTTGAATTCCAACGCCTACACGGTATGGGTGAGTCGTTATTCGACCAAATCGTAACCCAAGAAAAAATTCAATGTCGTGTTTATGCGCCTGTTGGTCAACACGAAGACTTACTTGCATACTTAGTTCGTCGTTTATTAGAAAACGGTGCTAACTCATCATTCGTAAATGCGATTGTTGATACCACTAAGCCTGTTGAGTCACTTTTACCTGACCCAGTAGAAACACTGCAAGGTTTACGTAACAAGTACAACACGCAAATTAAAATGCCAATTGATTTATATGGTGAAGAACGTGCTAACTCAAAAGGCATGGACTTAACTGATATCAATGTCATCACTCCATTTAAAGAAAATCTAGATGCATGGTTTGCAGAGCATCGTATTGATTTAAATGATGTGCCTGAAGGCTCTCTAGCAGTGAAGAATCCAGCAAATCACAAAGAAGTGATTGGTCATGTAAAACTTCACTCTTCCGAAGAGATGACAGCATTATTAGAAAATGCAGAAAAAGCATTTGAATCATGGTCACAAACGCCGGTTAAAGAGCGTGCTAACTTACTACGCCGTATTGCTGATATTCTAGAACGTCATCACGATGAGCTAGTTGCTATCTGTATTAAAGAAGCGGGTAAAATTACCAAAGATGGTATTGATGAAGTTCGTGAAGCCGTTGATTTCTGCCGCTATTACGCAGCTCGAGCTGAAGAATTAGCACAAGATGAGCGTTTTGAAGCACGTGGTGTGATCTTATGTATCAGCCCATGGAACTTCCCATTAGCTATCTTCTTAGGCCAAGTTGCTGCAGCGATCGTGACTGGTAACACAGTTATTGCAAAACCAGCTGAGCAAACAAGCTTAATTGCCTTACGTACTATCGAGCTTATGTTATCTGTTGGTTTACCTGAGCACGTTGTACAACCTGTTATCGCACGTGGTAGCGATGTAGGTAAAACAATTGTTCCTGATGAGCGAATTCAAGCTGTTATGTTCACAGGTTCAACAGAAACAGGTACGCTTATTTCGCAAACACTTGCTGCGCGTAACGATATTCAAGTACCACTAATTGCTGAAACCGGTGGTCAAAACTGTATGATCGTTGACTCAACAGCTCTACCAGAGCAAGTTGTTGACGATGTGATCAGCTCAGGTTTCCAAAGTGCCGGTCAACGTTGTTCTGCACTTCGTGTGTTGTTCTTACAAGAAGATGTTGCTGATGGCATCATCGAAATGCTTAAAGGCGCATTAAAAGAGCTACATGTTGGCGATCCTTCGTTACTTTCGACTGACATTGGTCCTGTAATCGACGAAAAAGCACTGAAAAATTTAAATGAACATGTTGAATACCTAAAAGGTAACGCAACACTTCATTATGAGTGTGAAATTCCTGATAACAACGAAAATGGCGCTTATTTCTTTGCTCCTCGTCTATATGAGATCAAAGACTTATCTGTGCTTAAACGTGAAGTATTTGGCCCGTGTGTACATATCATCCGTTTCAAAGGTACAGAGCTTGATAACGTGATTGATCAAATCAATGGCACTGGCTTTGGCTTAACGATGGGTGTGCATTCACGTATCGAAGAGCGTTGTGAATACTTAGCGAAAATGTCGCGTGCAGGTAACGTTTACATCAACCGTAACATGATTGGTGCGATTGTTGGCGTTCAACCTTTTGGTGGTCGTGGTCTATCAGGTACTGGTCCGAAAGCAGGTGGCCCTAACTACTTACAACGTCTAGTGAAAGAGAAAGCATCACCAGATAACGTGCAAATGACAAACCTAACACCTGATGAGCTAGATACTCACCACTATTCAGGTGCGGCTGAGCAAGTTGCTAAGTTAATGGAAAACTCATTACGTGATGAGAAGATCTGGCGTTCAACACCGTTAAATGACCGAGTTTCGGCTGTGCGTCAATTACTTGCTAAAGTTGCAACCGTTGAAATCATTGATGAGCTTGCTGATGACTTAGCATTAACCCTTGCTGATGCACGTGCGCAGCTTAACCGTCTTGAAAAGCACATGCGTAAACACACTTTGTTGCCTGGGCCTACGGGTGAGTCAAACACGCTACACTTAGAACCACGTGGTTGCGTAGTATGTTATGCAGATAAGAGTACGTCATTTAACTTCTGGGCAATTTCTATTATCACTGCACTTGCGGCTGGTAATACTGTTATCACTGTTGCTTCAGAGTTGTTCTATGACGAAGCTGTGGCGTTTAAAGATAAGTTTATCTCAACAGGTATTGCAGAGGGTGTATTCCAAGTAGCTAAACCTAATCAGTTACAAGCTATTTTAGCGCATCCTCACCTTGCTGGTGCCGTTGTTGCTGCGCGTTCATCTCGCTTAGGCTATTTCAGCCAGCAGTTAGCACAACGTAAAGGTGCAATCCTGCCGGTAATTAGCTCTGAGTACTACGATACGCTAATCAAACGTCTACTAACTGAGAAAACAATCAGTATCGACACGACAGCGTCAGGTGGTAACACATCACTTATGACATTGGTTGAAGACGACGAGTAAATAAGTTTATCTAACTTATTGTCACTTCTAAGGGCCTCCAGCTTGTCAGCTGGGGGCTTTTTTTATAGTCGTTTTTAAGGTTGCCCAGCAGTTTAAAACACCATTAAGTACTATTAATATTTACTGAAATACACATTTTCTGCTAGTTTAATAGTATTGTATCTGAGCAGAAGTAAAGGCCTTGAAAACACTCCCTATCAATCAACTTAAACCTGGCATGTTTGTTCACGGCGTGACAAAACAGACAGGCAAGATCCGTATAAAAAACCAAGGTTGGGTAAAAACACAAGGCAGTATTGATAAGCTTAAGCAAGCTGGTATTTTAGAAATTGAAATCGATCCTGATAAAACGCTAAATCTAGATAGTGACAGTAAAATCACTGAAAAACCAAAACCTGCAGCACCAGCCGTCTCTTCTGAGCCATTCGATCCATGGCACACTACGCACAGTATGTCGGCAGAGATGACAAAAGCAAATAGTCTTTATACAGAAGCCAAATCACTCCAAAGCAAAGCATTTGCAGACATTCGAGAAGGAAACAAAATTGATGTTGCCCCTTTTCAAGAGCTAGCAAGCGGTTTTATCGATTCTGTGTTTAGAAATCAAGATGCATTAACCTGTATCACTCGCATGCGAGAAAAAGATGCTTACTTACTTGAGCATTCAATTAACGTGTCTATTTTGATCAGCATTTTTGCAAAGCATTTAGGTATCGAAAAATCGATTATTCAAGAACTTGCCACCGGTGCATTACTTCATGATATCGGCAAAATTAATATCCCCGATAAAATACTCAATAAACCAGGTAAATTGACTGATGAAGAGTACCAACTCGTTCAAAATCATGCACGCTTTAGCAAAGAAATATTAGAGCAGTCTGGCCTCAGTGGTATTGCCGTTGATATTGCAGGCTTTCACCATGAGCGCTTAGATGGTAGTGGGTATCCTTTTGGTAAAAGTGGCGATGAAATAAGCCTGTATGTACGTATGGCCTCGATTGTTGATGTGTATGATGCATTGACCGCGGAAAGAGTCTACAAGGCAGGAATGGAGCCAATCAAAGCATTCAAAATATTAAAAGATGGCTGCCCAGATAGTTTCGATGGTGATTTGGTCACTAAATTTATTCAATGCATTGGTATTCACCCAGTTGGCACATTGGTAAGGCTAGAAAGCCAAAAACTTGGTGTGGTTACTCGCAGCAACCCAACAAGCCCACTTAAACCTCAAGTGAAAGTCTTTTATCACGCTAAACATACCCGATATACAGAAGTACAAGATATCGATTTAGCAAACAGTCGCTGCCACGACAGCCTTGAAGCAGCGGTCAGACCGAGTGAATTTAACATCGATCTAATCCGTTTTTTCAAAAGCTCTATTCTACCTTAAGCTTGATTCATCATGACTGGCTACTCAGGCCAGTCTTGCAGTGCTTTTAAAGTGAATTCATAGCCATCATAGCTAAGTAAACTCTGCTCTGGCGTGATTTCGATTAACGATAACACACCGATATTATCACCTTCATAAAGCTCACGACCATTGAGTTTTATCCAACGCTTTGATGGCTCAGATGCGTAGATGTGCGCTTGGTATTTAAGTGTTGGGATTGAATTTTGAATAGACTCAGGGAGCAGCTCTATCGGATCAGCATAAGACGAATTTTTAGTACTATGCGTTACCTGCGAAGAACGTTGTTGGTCAACATCCTGAACCGCTTGCGCAAAAGCTTTTTTTAACGAATCCGACACTTCGTTTAACTCATCATCTGGCTCAGCTTGCTTAGTTTGATTATTGGCGTTCTCATCAAGGGGCTTACCAAGTACCTTGTATTTGCTGTAATCAATGCCATTACTATTTGTCGGCTGTGGTGCAGCTTGCTGCATTTGCATCGGCTGCGAAAACTGTGGCTGCGGCTGATAAGCAGCTTGATTTTGATACACTGGCTGGGCATATTGCGGCTGTGCTTGATTTGCATAAACTGGCACTGTGTTTACAGGCACTTGTACCCACTGGTACTGCTGAGCACCTTGCACAGGAACTTGCTGCATCATGGTTTGTTGCTGAGGGGGTTGTTGCATCATTTGCTGTTGTGCCACCACAGGTTGCGAACCAGACGGTAATTTAGCTACAGAGTTATCTGTTTGAAGTTGCTCTTGATCTTTAGAACCCGCAACATTTTCAGCTGTCGCACTGGGTACTTTTTCATTCTCATTTGCTAGTACTGGCTGCTCAGCAAATGGCTTACTTTGCTGTAACCACTTACCAATCGAAAAACCAGCCATTAGCGTTAAAATTGCAGCCAGTAATAACCCAAATGAAAAGGCTAAACGCTTATAGCGTGTTAACTCTTGCTGCTGTTTAAGCTGTAAAGCAGCCTGATCGTGATCAACGGCTGTTTGCTCATGTTGAGCCGATTGTTTTATTGCATCTAAAAGTAATGACATAATTGATCACTCGTTAAATTAGGTAGGATAAACCAATACCCATTCCTAATACGGCTAAAAATGAAACAGGATAAAGCCATACATAGCTCGGCTCTCGAGCACCTTTAGGTATAACTTCAGTGCTGGTTGGCGGCAATGCCTCTTCGGCTGAACGCATCACAAGCTCACTGTCTATGGTAAGTTTTTGCTGCGAAAAAGCCCCCACCAAACAACGCTCACACAATAAATTGATTAATCTAGGTACGCCCTGAGTAACTTGATAAATCGCTTTTAACGCATCACCTGAAAACAAGGCTTGCTCAGTGCCCGCTTTAAACAAGCGGTGCTTGACATAGGCAAATACTTGCCCTTCAGTCAGTGGCAGTAGGTGGTAACGTGCCGTAATACGCTGGGCAAGTTGTCGAAGTTCAGTACGTTTTAAAAGCTCCTGTAGCTCTGGCTGCCCTACTAACACAATTTGCAGCAGCTTTTTGTGATCGGTTTCGATGTTGGTCAGTAAGCGCAACTGCTCAAGTACATCTGGTGCGAGTAATTGCGCTTCATCAATAATTAAGATGGTATGGCCACCAGCTTGGTTATTTGCCTCAAGGTGCTTTTTAATCACATCAGTGAGGGTTTTTAATGTGGCATTGTCACTGTCGTAATCAATTTTCAATTCGTCGCAAATACTGGCAAGCAACTCTAGCTGCGACAAAGCTGGATTATGGATTTGCGCTACTTGGGTGTTTTCAGGCAACTGCTCGTGCAGGCTTCTTATTAATGTTGTTTTACCTGTACCGACTTCACCTGTTAATAGCACAAAGCCACCCGCTTCACCGAGTCCATAAGTAAGGTGTGCCAACGCCTCTTTATGGCGTTCACTCAGAAATAAATACTCAGGATTGGGGGCAATCGAAAAAGGTTTTTCTGACAAGCCGAAATAGCTTAAATACACCGTGATATTCCTTGCGTTTAAAATCACCGCCTATAATGGCAAAAAACAACGCTACTTAAAACCTTGTTCGCATTTTATTGAACAAATAACGTAAAATACTGAAAACACAAAATTGAAGGTGATCTATGCAGGTTTATTTAGTCGGTGGAGCAGTCAGAGACGCTCTACTTGGTCGTGAAATTAAAGAACGCGATTATGTGGTTGTCGGCGCCACACCTGAACAGCTAATAAACCAAGGTTTCCAACAAGTTGGCAAAGATTTTCCGGTGTTTTTGCACCCAAAAACCAAAGAAGAATATGCGCTTGCTCGCACCGAGCGCAAACAAGGGCAAGGCTATACAGGGTTCATCTGTGATTTCACTCCAGAGGTAACTCTAGAGCAAGATTTAATTCGCCGTGATTTAACCGTCAATGCCATTGCTCAAGCCGAAGATGGCAGCTTAGTTGACCCATTCGGTGGTCAAGATGACATCAAAAAGCGTGTATTACGTCATGTATCCGATGCATTTAGCGAAGACCCATTACGGATATTGCGTGTAGCGCGTTTTGCTGCTCGGTATCATTACTTGGGCTTTACAATTGCCCCCGAAACTAAACAGTTGCTCATTGCTATGGTTAAAGCGGGTGAGCTTACAACTCTCACTGCAGAGCGAGTGTGGTTAGAGTTTGAAAAGTCATTAAGTGATGGTGCATTTAGCGATTTTTTAAATGTTCTTGCAAGTATTGGTGGCCTGAGTGTGATCAGTGCAGAGCTTGAAAAACAGTGGAATGAGGATACTTATAAAACACTCAAAGCTCGGTTCGATTATGCTAATAACCATCAGTTGCATGATACCGCACTCTTATTCAGCCAAGTAACGCTAAGTTTATCTAGTCAGGAAATTAACAGTATCGCAAATACAATTCGCTTACCGAATGAAGTACGCGATCTGGCTATTAACGCGCAAACCCATCAAGCGGTTTTAGCTAGCGAACAGCCTAGTTGCGACGAGGTTTTTAACTGCTTTAACCAGCTTGATTTATGGCGACGCCCAGAGCGTTTTAAACAGGTACTTAAAGTGTTAGAAATCAGTTTACAGCACCCCGTACCATGCCATGAGTCGTTAACACTTGCAGCAAATCAAGCAAAGGCTGTTAACCCTCAGCAATTTATCGCACAAGGTATTAAAGGGGCCGATATAAAAACCGCGCTCGAACAAGCGCGGCTCAGCGCCATTAGTCGTTACTTCTCGTAACGTACAAGGCGTAAATAAATATCCGATGTTTTAGCATGTAAACTGTTGATACCTTTATCAAACTGATACACCCACGCTAAATCACTGCGAGTTATACCGGATGTGCTACTCCAGTAGTTTTGCAGCTTAGTTGATAAAAATACTGTTTCGTTAATGCTAGGCTGCACACAACTATGCTCTAAGATGCTTGCAAGTTCTTTAATATTAGGAACATGCCAATCAGAATAACCAGCGAATGTAGCATTTTTAGCACCTCGTAGCGCTTCACCCCATGTTAATTGCTGGCTGGTGCCTTCACATGCATCAATATCGCTATTATAGCTTTGCCCAAAAGTACAACGCTGCCACATCAAACCCGTTTTAATATCGCTAACAGTACCATCGATATGCGTGACAAAGCGGCTTGTTGGGGTTGTTTCGGTTGCTGCATCATAACAGACCTGAGCACTGACAATGCTCGGTACACTAACCAGTAAAGTAACGGCTGCAGATAGATATTTCATCATTTTACTCTCCCGGAGTTCTTACTAAACGCACAAAAGCCGTGTTGCCTTTTGGATAAGCTAAGTCATTCGCGTTACTCATATTTATGATATAAGCTTGCGACAAACTGGTACCATCCGCTGCAGTTTGTGAAGTCCAGTACGGCATGAATGCACTGCCGTCAGTACTTAATTGCATTGCATTTGGCTGATTGGGGAAAAACTCAGTTGATAGTAAACTTGTACCACCTTGTTTAGCATAATCGAGTAACCCGAGTAACTCAGTATAAGTAGGAACACGCCAATTCGTTCCGCCGCAGAAGTCAGTGGCATTCACTTCATTTACATAAGTTTGTAAACCACACGATGTTGCACTTGGGCAAGTTGAATTTGCAGCGCCTTGAACGCTGCCTGCTTGAATGCCGTTTGAAGTCGTTAAATACCAAGTATAGTGGTTAGTCGCAGCGCGAGTTGTTGTGGCTGGAGGCAGTGCTGTGCTTGGGGATTTTACTTCCCAAATTAATCCTGTAACGTTATCTCGAACACAACTAAATGTGGTCGCATCATCAGGTAGTTCATCAGCAAATTCATTCATTTTTGTGAAATCGAATGCTAAATCGCCCTGACCAATTTTATCCAGTTGGTTTGCAACGCTATCGCGACCAAGATCCGCATCTTGATCTGGAAAATCACCGCTCTTACAGTTTATTTTTTGTGAATTGTTATAGCAATCACTCATGCCACTATCGTTAATTAAACCAAGCGGTTTGGGGCTAATATCGATAGTCACCGTGTCGGTGTCACTACGCGATTTACTGTCTGTTACTGTTACTTCAAAGCTAAGCTCGGTATCGGTATCAACATCAGGGGCAACAAAAGTGGTAATACACTGATTTTGATTAGCAAGAGTGACTGTTTCGCCACTCATTTGCTGCCAAAAACACTCTTTTGTTGCGGTAACAATTTCGCTACCACTGGCATCAAGAGTGACCGTATCAAACTCAATTACTTGTTGATCTTCACCGGCATTGGCAATAATCACTTCAAGAGTTTTGTTTAAGGTAAATGTTTGCTCGGTACTGGCTGAACCGCCTTCGTCATCAGTCACCGTGAGTCGCCAAGTAATTGGCGTATTTGATTCAAGTAATGGGTGGGTAAAACTGATTGTTTGATTTTCAAAGCTATCAACGATGAGCTCTGGGCCATCGAGTTTATTCCAAAGATAGCTGTCAACGGAGCCATTTTCGTCAATATCGATTGACTCTGCACCACTGAGTACGATTGTGTCGTTATACTGTGATGGCAGCTCTTCAGGGGCAATTTGAGTGATTACAGCGACTGGCAATTGATTATTAGAGGTGATAAAAATACTCACCTCGTCAGAAACCAGTTGCCCATCCGTCGTTTGATAATTAACTCTCAGAATAAGCTCTGAGTCTAATTTAATATCGGGAGCCGTCAGTGTTTGCTCAGCACCTTGTGCTGGAAAGCCTTCAATAACAGGACCACTGACGCGTTGCCATGTAAACGTACCATCAGCGGGAGAGCCCTTCGCAGAAACGGTAAACTCACTTTTTTCGATAATTTGCTGATCAAGACCTGCATTAACAGTCGCTGCAAGTGGGGTTTCACTTGAACCACCTCCTCCGCCACAGGCCGATAGTGCCGTTAATGCAACAAAGGTAAGAAGCACTAATCTCATATTTACCACCTTAAATTAACCACGCCAATTTATTAGGAACTGACAAATAAGGAAGTAATAAGCAAATTAAGTGCCAAGCTAAGGGTTATAGGTAACTTTCTTGGTGGATACGGACAAACAATTTGGTACCGACTTTACTGTAGTCTACTTTGTACTCTCTGCCATCAAGGGCTTGAATAAACAGTAATCGCTTTTCTTCTGCAAACACATCAGTGCTTGAAATATAAACCATTTCTAAATAACGTTCTTTGGCTTCACGGCGGTTTTTTGGCAGTTCATCTTTGAACGGCTCTAGGCCATTTTGGGTCACTTTAATTCGTGGGTGAGTTTCGCCATTGACGATCACCAAGTCGAGCTTCTTATCTTTATGAATAATCGTGTTGCGACCGCTTTTAATAAAAGCACGTTCTTGACTCATAGCCTGTTCCTACTTACTACCACCTACTGCTCATTATTTAAGCGAGTATTAATAAACTTGTTTGGGTTTAACTTCCAACGATTTAAATCTGCACTAAATTGCCAAATGTCAGTATCAAGAACATTGGCAGGCAATAATAAATCATATCCAGTCAATTGCCTTAAATGCTGCGTGCGATTAGCAAACATAGCAATCAATCCTTTGTAAAGCTGACCACTTGGGGCAGTGTATTCCGTGTCTTCTATAAGCCATTCTGATGGGCAATCGCCATTTTTGCAATGATTTTTAATAACTTGCATAAATAAATGACGTTGCTCTATCAATAATCGCCCGGCAATTCTGGGAGGGAGCTGCGTAAAAAATTCATCTATATTATTGAGTTTAATACCAACTGCGTTTAACTCAAGGTATTCGAGGTCTAGATGCACTTTTGGTATACCACTTTGGTAAAAATTATCGCGATTCAGCTGCCAATTGCCAGCTTTATGATGAAAAATAAGTAATTTCCCAGAAAAAGTAAAACTATAATATGGTTCTTGAGTCTTTAAAAAGCCAATGAAAATAGCGGCAATACAACTTGTTGCTAAAAATATTTCGATAATGCTGATCTCACCTGGCCTAAGCAGGTTAATCAACATAATAAACACCAACCCAATGCCCCCAACAAGTAAACATTCAATACCATGTCGAGATGCTTGGGCTCGCACTCGCAAAATAGGGGCTTGCTTATCCATAAAACGAAAAATAAAAAATAAACATAACAATAGTGACCAAAACTATCTTTCGGATCGTTAAACAATAATTACACTTTGGTTCTTTACCCACACCAAAACCTCTCTTTTCATCTCATAAAAGGAACAAATTTGCCGAACTTTTAACTTTTACGCCAAATTCACAAATAAACGAGATATCTGACATACGTGGCACGTACTAATTTTGTACACTACTCTCAACTAATTTTCTGGTAACACGATGATGTATTCTACACAATCCGGTAAAGCTCTTTTTCCTTTTATTATCACACTATTGCTAGGGTTATGTATTTATTTGTACTTACCTTCAAGTCAAGGCGAGCAATCAAATTTTGGCGATCGCACAACGCAAGTAAAAGCACACACAGTCACCGCTGAAGAAAACGCAGTGCTTATTGAAGCAATAGGCAGCGCACGTGCCAATCAGGCTATTTACATACGAAGCGCTCAAAACGATTATGTTACTGACATCTTTTTCAATGATGGCGACTTAGTAAGTAAAGGTCAAAAACTCGTACAATTACAAGCACAAGAAGAAGAACTCGCCGTTAAAGAGTTAAGTATCAACCTACGCGAAGAAAAACGCCAATTAGACCGTCTAACCGAGCTTTCACGCTCGCAAGCAACCGCTAAATCGTTATTAGAAGAGCAACTTTCACGCGTAGACGCAACCGAAGCACAACTTGAAAGTGCAAAAACAAAGCTTGCTGAAATGACCATCAAAGCGCCCTTCACAGGATTACTTGGCAAGCGCGAAATTTCTATCGGTACATACGTTAACAACACTACCAACATCACCACCCTTGATGATATCAGCATCATTAAAGTTGATTTTAAAGTACCTGAAAAGTACTTAGCGCAATTACAACTGGGTATGAAAGTGATGACGCAAAATGATGCTTATCCTGATAAAACCTTCACAGGTAAAGTGACGCATATTAGCTCGCGCATAGATTCTGTTACTCGCAGCGTTGAAGTCACCGCAAGCTTTATTAACGAAAGCGGTTTATTACGACCTGGTATGCTGTTAAACACCGCATTGGAGCTAAGCTCAAGTCAGGCATTAATGGTGCCAGAAAAAGCCGTAATCCCTCAACAAGACAAACACTACGTATTCCAAATTGAAGACGGTGTAGCAAACAAAGTAGAAGTACATGTTGCTGGTCGTCATGACGGTTGGGTTGCCATTGATAAAGGTCTTGAAAATGGTCAACAAGTTGTGACCGAGGGCATTATTAAAATTCGTACCGGCAGTAAAGTTAGTATCAAGGGATAAACCATGAAAATTACAGATACTAGCGTTAAACGCCCGGTTTTTGCGATCGTAATAAACCTGTTATTACTCACCTTTGGTTTGGTGGCATTTTCAATGCTACCACTGCGTGAATACCCTGATATTGAAACGCCAATAGTTAGTGTAAGCACTGACTATACCGGTGCCAGTGCAGAAATAATCGAAACTAAAATCACCCAAGTACTCGAAAATCGCATTTCGGGTATAGAGGGCATCAAAAGCATTAACTCATCAAGCCGTAATGGTCGCTCTAACATCACCATTGAGTTTAATATCAGCCGCGACATTGATGCCGCATCTAACGATGTACGCGAACGTGTAGCCCGTGCTCTTGATAGCTTACCAGAGCAGGTTCGCCCGCCTGAGGTCTCTAAATCAAACAGTGATGAAAGCCCAATCGCGTGGTTCGTACTAAACAGTACCACCATGGATTCATTGCAGTTATCTGATTACGCACAACGCTTTATTGTTGATCGATTAGCCGTTGTTGATGGTGTCTCTAACGTGCGCGTTGGTGGTGAGCGTAAATACGCTATGAAAATCTGGCTAAACCGTAAAGCGATGGCTGCACGCGGCATTACCAGTAGCGATATTGAAAATACATTACGTACAGAAAACGTTGAATTACCCGCCGGTGAAATTGAATCTATCGACCGTGACTTTACAGTACGTACCGCGCGTAGTTATAAAGATCAGCGAGATTTTAGAAATTTAGTAATTAAACGTGGTGAAGATGGCTATTTGGTGCGTTTAGGTGAAGTAGCTGATGTTCATTTAGAAGCCGCTGACGACGAAAGCCTGTTCCGTGGTAATGGCCGTAACATGATTGGTTTGGGTATTGTAAAACAAGCCAAAGCGAACACGCTTACCGTGGTTGATAACGCCCGCGCTGAGCTCGAAAAAATTAAGCGTAACTTGCCAGAAGGCACCACTATTCAAGACAGCTACGACTCATCAATTTTCATCAAAGAATCAATTGACGAAGTATATAGAACGCTTGCGATTTCAATGG
>NZ_JAKGBG010000068.1:0-19043 GCF_021532595.1 Pseudoalteromonas sp. OFAV1 | reverse complement strand
AAGGCGATAGTTCTTTTGATTTGAAGTGCGATGCTTTTTGATCAATAGGGGCATAAGTACCGATTGGGTAATATTTACGTGCAAAAGTACGGTGATACCTTTCTTCATCGACTTTGGCATTCCAAATGCTACGCGCACAGCCCATCCACTGACTTAATACCTGCTTTTGGTGTGATGTTGGATTTGCACGAAGCTTAATGCCTGTTAACAACTCAATCTCTGATTGCTGTATAAACATACAGTAGACTGTAATTCATTCTAACCAAAAGTCAAGACCGTTCGCCTTGACTCGCAGCTAAAGCAAGCGAGAATGCGGCGAACATGTGTTCAATTTAGCTGAAAAGTGGGGGTTATAGCATGATTCAGTTGTATAGCTAAAATAAGCTGTTGGGCATGAGGAATGCCCAATTAAAGCGGCCATTAAGGTAAGAAAAAATCTATTTGTCGTTTCCAGTGTTCTCTTCAAGTTCTTCCTCTATTACAGTATCTTTGCATTTTTCACAAAAAAATATCTGATAAAAAGGAGCCCCATCGTTATGATAGAATACACCGGTTTGAGTATGGCAGCGGTTGCATTCTAGTTCTGTAAAGTCTCTCATTGCGATCCTTTTAAAAGTTTGTAGGTCAAAGTAGTTAAATTTAGTATTGGCGTAGAAATGTTTGTTTTCAAGTTTTTAGAGTGCTATTTTTTGTATTCTACAATGTTTTTATCCCAGTTAAGCCAGCTTTGAACGCTTATGAGTTTAAAATAAGTCGTATTAATGCCGGATGATGCACATAGACATAGACCATCGATATCATCAAACCCAATGGCCATAGCTTGTAGGGGGCGATTATACAGCACCATTTCTTTAAATGAGCTATCGTAGTCTAGTCCGTTATCTTTAGCTACAGAAAGAAGTTTTTTCATAACAGCGGTGTAATCAAGATTGTTTTCTTCCGCATAAGTAGCAATGTCTGTTAAATACACAAAGGAAGGCGTATAGTGAGCTTCTTTGTGTTCGATATAAACTTCATCGCGTGATTGTAGCTCAGCGCGAGCCTTTGCTGCGATTAGAAGTGAAGATGTATCTTCATAAACCTGCATGATATTGTTATCCGTGATCCCAGCGATTTGATTGCTAAGCCATTCAGACTCATTGCCAAAAGCAGTAAGTTTATTAGTCTGGATTTTGGTTTTTAAAACAAGAAGTAGATGTTCAATTTCACGTACTGCCTGACATAAGTCTTTACCATTGAGAACTGAAAACTGTTCAATTAGCCAAGGAGAAGTGTTTGGGTCGAACGTGATAGATTGTTCAAATTCACCGATTTTTATTGGTTCAGACATATAAATTACCTTGCGTTGTTTGATTCTTATTGTTGCATAAAAAGATAAATAATTACAATGAAATTTGTAATACTTCGAGTTAAAAATTATTTTAGTAATGTTCTTTAAGATTATGACTTGATTTAATATAAGAACTGTTTAAAGAATTATGCAAGGTATATGAGCGCAATGACTACAGGAAATAGTGCTTCACAAGCAGCGAAAAGATTAATCTCTTTAATGGCCCAAGTTTTCTATTATGAGCATGAAATGCGCATTATTCTGAGTGATAATTCTTGGCTAAACCCAGAGTATTACAAAAACGATAGTAAGGATTGGTGCCTATTTGATCTTGTAAATAGAGCCTTTGGATCACTGTCAGTGGAGGCGTCAGAATACCTATGTCGATGGATACATGAAGAGTTTGATTGTCCAATGATTTTTAGTCATTCAACCCATTGTCTGGAAGGGAAATACAAAGAGCGTGAGTATATTCAGAATTGGAAGAAGAACTTTGATAGAAGTAAGGAAGCAATAGACTTTATAAGTGATGACCTTGTACCGCGAGGTGATGTTCACTACAGATATGTTTATGAATACTGTAGCTCCAAGCAAATCTTTGTTTCAGATAGGGTGTTGGTTTCGGATGTTGATGATGATTTTTGGGAAGAAAATCCATATTGGTTTGATTATTACGGGGTAGAAGAGGATCCAGAAACAGGGTTAATTTTTTATCTCGATTATGAATAACTGAAGTAAAATGCGGTGTATTAATGGGCTGGGGGAGTTTGAATTACCTTGCCATCAAAACACCGCCAAATCTTTTGTTTGTACTTTGGCATAACGATGCCACCAAAGTCCTTTTTAGTTCTTAAGTCAGCTACAATGTGTTTATGAACAGCGTTGATTGCGCGATTAGATATGTTTCCATTTAACGCTGAGCATGACTCAGACAATAGTTGAACGACACCTAAAGGGTTCTCTCTGTTGAGAATTAATTGTATACCTTTACGCGCATACATTGCCTTAAGATTACTGCGCAAATTATCAAACTCAAACATTTGTGTTGGTGTGTGGTAAGGCGAAAGGCCCTTAACTAAAACAAGTGTTCTGAAATGTTTATTATCCGCAGAATAGATAAAATGTAAGCTACGGAACCGATCAAAGAAAACTGTTCCCGGTTGAAGCTCATTTTTGATACCGGGAAGTGTGATATTGTTTTCAGAGAAAAATGTCGGGTTATTTATACCCTTTGTGCAAAATCCATTATCACTATCGCTAGTATTAATAAAGCCTTGGTGCAGCAATGAAGCAACTAATTCCATCGGTAAATTTTGGTGTGTAGAGCTTACCTTAGCTTTTTTTGGAAGCCTACAGGCATATAGCCTACCAGTGCTTGCTCGTGTAAAACAAAACGTGAAACCTCCAAAGTGACTAAAAACAAAATAGACTTTACCGTGTGTATTGATGAGCAAGCTCCCTACAGGGGCTGTCTGATCATGACTCATTAGTACTCTCGATATCTTGAATATGCATCAAGAATTCATTTAACACTGCGGGGTCGCGGTATAAATTAGAGTTAACTGACTTTATGTTATTAACTAAGTAAGTGTCCCAATGATTGCTTAAGACAGCTGTCATATTGGGATTTATACCCTCTGGGAATTTTGAAAAATCAATATGAGTAATTGATATTCCAGAATTGGAGTTAATCTTAAAGGTAATGGTGCCATCAGCAAGGTATTTTGTAATAGACGAATCGCTATACTCTTGGGCCAAAAACTCCATAAATTTAGCACAACATGGATGAACTTTTTTTGAGCTATAAAAGTCTGAAACTTGTTCTTGTGTTAATTTATGCAAGACACCAACATGAATGTTTTCATCATAAGGGATCAATTGCTTAAGTTCAGTGCTATAGCTTATAGTAGTATTGTGTTCGCCAAAAAGCTCATTGTGCTTTTGATTAATATCCACATCTTGTACTCTGAGGTTTTCACATATTGCAATAACGTTGTTCGGATAGTCCGCACAGAACTCGTCAAAACTCAGTGAAGAGTAGTCAAAGCCATATTCTTCAGTCATTTTAGCTCGCTCAGCTTCAAATTTGCTTGGGCTAACTTCAATAAGTAGAGGCAAATAACAGCGATGAACGGTATCATTGATTGCCGGTGCAACACTACTAGTTTGGAAGACTGCGATAAGTTTAATGTTCTGACTCACAATATATTACCTTACTTTGTTTGTATGATTTAATTATAGCAAATAAAGATAATTTCTACAATAGGTTTTGAGTTCAAAATAAATAGACTTTTGATTGCAAATAAAGTCTATTGGAAAAAATGCTACCTATAACTTGCGCGAAGTTAATGCCCTGACTTACATCAGGGCATAGGCTATTAATCAATAACAAGTACCAGTAAACCGGGGTTTTCCCATTCCCAATAAGCGCTATCACCAAAATGCTCTTTAGCCCACTCTTCTATTTGCTCTGAGACGTATGAGATGTTGCCGCGACACTCACCCCAGTAATCACAAAAGTATGAGCTATTCTCATGCTCGCCATTACAATAAATGTGGCCATCTTTTTCATAGATAGGTGCTTCGATAACAGTCTTCTCATCAAGAGCACAAACTGTAGTTGGTAACGCCTTATTTTCTAACAAACTCATAACTAAACTCCCTTAAGTTGATAAATCAATTGTACACAAAAAAGATATTAAACACAAGAGAAAGGGGTGTAGATTAATGAAATTTTCACTTGTCACTTTGATGTACTCAAAGCAAATATATTTGGCTTTTTTGTTGCTTTGTCATAATGAACTGGTATTTTTCTAGCGATACGTTTTTAGGGCTAAAACCCTGAAAATGCAGTAACAATACAAAATATAAGGTGAAAGTATGTTAGGATTATCTGCGATTATTTATTTATTAATTGCCTTCGTGGTTATTTTCGGGGTTCTTTTTACTCTAGCAACCTTACTAAAAGATTGGGATGGTCTAAAGATATCAAATAGAATTGTAGTCTCTCTTGCGGGAATATTGTCAATAACTCTAGTCACAACTCTGCTTGTAAAATATAGCTATCCAAGTGAACCAATAAAGTCGTTGTATGGAGTTCAATTAGGTAAACATGTCAATGAGACTCCAATTTTAAGTGAGTTTGGGCATTTTAAAAACTCGGATGGTTCTTCTCGATATTATAATTTGACTTCTGATTTAGGTTATCCAGAAATTAATGTAGACGTTTTTGCAGATAAAGAAAATATTGTAAGAAAAGTGAACATAAAAGTATCATTCTTAAAGCAAGATTTAGAACTTATTAAAAAATTCGAGGCGGGGATGGAGGCCAAATTTCTAACAAGCTACAAAACAAAGTCAATTCTAATGACATCTGATTATGATGATGGGGAGAGTCTAATTAGTTATGAATCGTCAGAATTTTTGTTCGGTTCAACAGCTAAGAATAATATGTATGATATTGAAATATTAGCTAAAAACTATAAGCAAAATAACACATTAGCCGAACACGACTTAAACAAATACAAAATTAGAAAAGAGGAAGCTCTAAGTAAAACACGAACGTTACTAAAAGTGTTGTAATGTATTAAAAGCAGTCAGTCCACAGGAATATTAGTAAATTTTGTGGACTGACAAAAATAAAGTTTCAAATTGCGACTGATATGCAGGTCATTGATTGCTTACATCATCAACAAAGCTACTGCGCAGATTAAAGTCTGGAATAATAGCTTCCGGCTTAAAAGTTACTCTGTAATTGTAAACACTAACATCATGAGCAGATAATTGCTCAGAGAAATAAGTAACATTGTCTGAGAGGCCAAGTTGATGCTTAACAAATTTACCTTGATCATTTTTACATGTGAACGTTACTTTATGTTTCATGTCTTCAACAGAGCATAGTCCTTGAACTGAAAGAATAAAGTCTCCTGTAATTCCATTATAGAACACCACACGGCGAGCAATCTCAAAATTGTCAGCAGCCTGAGATAAATTGCTCGATGCAATACTCGCATCATTTCTACAACCAGAAAGTCCAGCTGTCAGGAAAATACAGGCTAGGGCCGATAGTATTGTAAGTCTTTTCATATTTCACCTTAGTTATGTTAAGAAAATAATTTCGTGATAAATTTGTTTCTAAAGTCGTTTACTTGTGTACTCGAAAAATCAGCTGATCGTATATAGGCATCCCAGTTTTTAGAAATGGCCGACAAAAGTTTTATCGATACCCCCAGTTCAGTATTAACGCTGTCAATATAAAGCTGATCATCAACAATACGGAATGATAACGAATTGGCAGCAAGAATGGCTCTTGATCGGCAACTAGGGAATTGCTCTTCTGTGAACGCTTCAAAACTCGCAAGCGTGGAGATTCTCTTTTTTGTAGACAGGGCCTCACAAAAAGTGCGCTTATCAATAGAATGCTCGGCATTACCAAACTCTGTGTTTGAGATAATTATAGAAAAAACATTTATGCTTTCAAATGGAATATTAAGACAGATGTTTAAGACATCATTTGGATATTCACTGATAATGTCCTCCAAACGTAGAAGATCTGCATAACTACCATGCTTATCAAGCAAACACGCACGAAGCTTCACATCTAACTCTTCAGTTAGTTCAAAACTAACAGGAGTTATAGTGTAAGTATCAATATTTTCATTATAAAGAAATGCAGTTAGTTTTTTCATACAAAAAGTCTCTTTTAAATTTCTAGGGTAAGAATAGCAAGGCAAAACCACATTTACAACAAAAAAAGATAATTTTGCTCGCAGCATTGACATATATCTATTGGATATGTAAGATTAATGAAAATTAAGGTTCTCTCTGTGACTTAAGGATAATTATGAAACAATCTAAAAATGTGGCTCAACTAGAAACTTACTTCTCATCTCTAATAAAAAGTAAGTTTATAGATGTTGAGTATATGGTAGATGACATATTAGATGTATTTGAAACCTTCAGCTGGGCATGTAGTGACTCATTACCCGACAATGTGCAGGATCGCTTTAAAAAGCTTGTGGCTAAAGGCAATGCCTTCGAACTATCAAATGATGAACTCATTGAATTATTGGAAGTATGCCCTGTTGATCACCCATACAGCGATTATCTGCAAGCAAAAAAACTATTGGAAGTATCTGAGGATGCCAACATAGAGGCAGAAAAAGAAATGATAGGTTGGGAAGTTATGGAAAATTCCTATATTTCTAAAGAAGAACAAACAAATTACCCAGAGCATTATCAAAAACGATATCATGCTCAAGTAACCGTCGGTAATCAAATCAGTATTGATATCAAAGACGAACAAAATGAGCCATCAATTGGTATGATGATAGAAATCAGTTGTGGTACACCGGCTATACACATTGATCTCGATGGCGGTGATAATGTCATTCACATTCATAAAGCATGTGATGGCTTAGTTGTAACGCCCGAAACAGACGTTACAATAGAAGAATGCGAACCGGGTAGCAGTGATAACTACACTGACGGTAGATCAAAAGTATTTAAGCCGTAGATAAATCTGCCCCTAGACAATAAAGTATAGGGGCATTCTAAAAGGTCACAGATGGTGCTAGACAAAGAGAAAAAGAAACGACTTTACAAGACAGCAAGGCAGATAACACAATGCTCTCAAAATGATTGGGGAAGATTGTTTAATCTTGAGCCACACAATGGACAAAAGGGACAGCCTAATGTTGCGTTAAAGGAAAGTGGTACTAAGGGTGTCAATAAAGCAGAATGTCTAGCTTCAGAGCTTCTTGTATTCTTATATGAGCAAGGGTTTGATATAAAAAACACTGAATTTGATAAGCAAGGTACAATTACTCATATTCCATCAAGGAAATAGCATGACAAGAAAAGTAGCTGATGTAAAATGCCCTAAATGCGGCTCAAAGACGTTTACACTTATGGATTTCACTTTAATGTCAAATGAACGTTATGTAGAGAATGGCGTTTGGGATAATGATACACAAATAAATCCATGCGAGATGACAGGGAAAGTTCTTGCTAATTGTCACAACGAAAGTTGCAAGCATACATGGCGATTAAGAAATGTCGGACAAGTTACTGACTTTGAAGAGATAACTGAGTGAATAAATAATGAGTTCTAAAATTAACTACGTAGAAATAAAAGATGGTGACTTTCTCACTGTATACCATTATGACGGTAGCAAAGCCCAATTAGAGTTGTTTTACCCAGATGAATTCACAGTAATGCTGGACGATGGAATAAACTTAACAGTTGAGGGTTATTCGGATCTAGATAAAGGTAAGATTTACGATGAACTCAAGCGTTACGCAGTTATAGAACTGAACCAGCCACAATTAAAATCTCTAAAGGCAACCGCAAAGACTCAATTACTTTATGATGCTTTCTCTGTACTATGTCATGGGACTTGTGATGAACAGCAAGACGTTTTAAAGCGATTAACAGCGTATTTTCAGGGTAAAGACTGTACGAAGTTACAGGCCAATTTTAACAAGCGCTACCCACAAGAATAGAACTGAGAGTTATATTAGATGAAAGCATCAACTACATTTAAAAAAATAGAGAAAAAGCTGAACGAAGCACATGAACTTATGAAAGTGATTAATCAAGCTCTAGAGAAAAAAATGGGGCCTGATTTTTATTTAACGACGAACATGACAGAAGGTGTTTTGATAGTTTTTGGTGATCAACAAGCACCTGAGAATGCCATAGTCAGCGCAAAAGAAATTGATTGGATACTTAGCGATGCGGTATCTAAAGAACAAGCATTAAAACTATTAAGTAATAAATCAATATAGGGCTTTATGCATGAATGATAAGTGCAAATGCGGTGCAAAATTAAAGTATAACGTCGTTGAAGAAACGGAAAATTTTGAGAGGTATGAAACGCTCGACTGTATTAAATGCGGATACCATTTTGATTATCTAGAAAGCGAAAACCCTCATGTGCTAGAAGTTGCACTAGAAATTGATATGGAAAAGTATGAACCACCAAAAGAAGTTACGTACAATGTAACTTTTCAAGCTGTACGCGATGAAGAAATCGAATATTTCATGCCTAAGGGGTTTGGCGATATTATTGACAACAGTGTTGTCGAACAACGAAAAGAGCTTTTAAAGGGCATTAGAAATAAACATAACGGCTATTGGGTCGGTCATAGTATGTTTACAACCTTAGTTAGTTTAGGTTTGGTTGAAGATAAACCTATCGCTAGACTAACGGTAAGAGGAAAAATATTTTTACAGCAAGGACTTGAGGCAAATAAGTAAACTTAGTAGAATCATAAAACATCTAACGTAAGGTTTATTTATATGAGTTTATTTACTGTAACAGATATACATCTGATTTCCGTTTTCGTGTATTTTTTATTAATTGTATTTGCTTTATGGATTGTTAGCTTGAAGGTTAAACGTCAGTATTTTTTAGGCTTTATACCGATAGCTTTCATACTATATGTTACGGTAATGAGCCAAAACTTTGGTTTTACAAACGAACCAGTAGATACAATCTATGGGGTTAAGCTTGGCACTCAAGTTGAAAGTTACTCGACGCTAAAGAAAACTGAAGATGAATACGAGTTAGAATTAAACTCTTCTTTGCCCGAAGCTATATTGCGTGTTAAAGCTGACTATGCAGGCAATATTGAGCGGGTATATGTGTCAGTATCTTTTCTTTCATCTGAAGCAGCACATAGCTTTAAAGATGATTTAAAGAAATCTCTGTCGAAGAAATATGGTAATAGTCTTAACTATATACTTGGAGGCTTGTCTTATTCTGACAGAAAGAATTTGCTGCTTGTGCGAGATGTTACTGAACTTACTTCAGGTAAGTTTAATGTTAGTATGTCGCTAAGCTACCTTGATAAAGACTTTAATTCATCTAATCTAGAAGCTGAAGGTTCCAAAAGGTTGGTTGAAGCTCTTTAGGTTAATTAGATATTATTTTATCTATAAATAAATTTAAGATTTTTTGGTTTTATTGTTGACAAATTTATTTAAGAAAGTAATATTGATTACAAGAAAAGATTTTGCTTTCATAGCTCCAATGGTAGAGCTTTCGGGCCGTCAACCCGGAGTATGTTGTGAGTTCGAGTCTCGCTGAAAGCGCCAATTTTGTCTGGTTAGTTCAGTTGGTAGAACGGCGGACTGTTAATCCGTATGTCACTGGTTCAAGTCCAGTACCGGACGCCATATCATGTAGGGTGAAGTGGCAAGCTGCTAAAGCTTCTTACAGGCAGGCTTTTGTAGGTGGTTGGATATTGCAAGTATCGCGAACCATTCTTTTAACTTTAAATAAAGGGTAAAATTACCATGAAAATAGCATATTCATGACTCTTGCGGACGGGGTAGACCGCACCTTTTAAATAAGGAAAATAGCTTAACGCTAGAAAATTTCAAATCACAACCACCAGCTACTGCTAGTGATATCCTATCGGAGTACACAAGCTCCAATCAATTCAATAAAGAAGAACATCTTTATTGTTTCGCTATTGTCAGAAGAGATTTAGAGATGCCACCGGGCAAGTTATCTGCGCAAGCAGGTCATGCATATGGTGATGTTTTAGATCTAGCTCGACAAATATCTCCTGAAAGAACTGATAATTATCGAAACCCTGATAAGGGCGGTAGTAAAGTTACTTTAAAGGCTAGAAATCAAAACCAACTAATTAACGCATACAACGCAGCAGTTCAGGCCGGAATACCTGCCAAGATTGTTGTTGACCGTGATCACGTACTTTTACCTCACTTTACGGGCGAGCCTGTAATTACAGCCCTTGGTATTGGGCCATGTAAACAAGCTGAAGTACGTCATATCACGAAAAAGTTTAATTGTGTCTGAGGTTAGTATGGAATTGATTAAAAACATTTCTGTGCGTGATCTGACGCACTTAAAAGAGTGTATGCACTCTTGCGAACAAACAAAAGGTCTAACTGTTCTGGAACATGGGGAGCAAGTATCAGACTACTTTCTTGATCTATATGAACACGTAATCAGTGGCAAATCATTAAAGCATGAGTGGCGATTGCCAAAGTGGGTATTTGATAGTGCGTTATGGTCGCGCCTGATGCCCTTGGACATTATAACAGAGTATCATTGGTTCCATGACTGCGGTAAACCATTTTGTCGCGTTACAGATGCAGAGGGGAAGGTTCATTTTCCTGATCATGCAGCTGTCAGTGCTGATATTTGGCTTCGACTTGGCCTTAATGAAAAAGTTGCCAAATTGATGCGCCATGATATGGATATTCACTTATTAAAAGCGAATGGTTTAGATGACTTCGTATCTATGCCTGAAGCAGCAACTCTATTACTAACGGGACTATCAGAAATACATGCTAATGCATCAATGTTCGGTGGTACTGAATCAGTTTCTTTTAAAATGAAATATAAACAAATCGAGAGGCGTGGTAAGGCCATTGTCTCATTACTAAACAAAGGTGATTGTCATGAACAATGAATCAATGGAAACAACTAATATCAGTTCAATTGAAAAAAAAGGTGTAACAATGTCAAATAGTAATGCAAACGTTTTATCTAAAGAACAGTGGTTAGTCGCAGTAGGCGAGTTTAAAGCGTATATTAAAGATCCTGAAAATAAGCCACAATGGTGTGATTATGAGTGTAGAAAGGTAAATAACAAAACAAGCTATATGTTGTTTTTATTTTACGCCATTCTAAGAGGTCGCGATACCTCAAAAGTAACTCACGATACAAAAAGTGGTTCTTATCTATACCGGTTAAGCAGCTTAAGTAGATATGCTAGCGGGGCTAATTACTATGATTTTAGTGACGAAATCAACATGATTCGTATGTGCTTCAAGTCATTGGAAGAATGGCAAGTAAAAGCATTGATTGAGTGTTACTTCGAAGAGTAACTAGAAATAATGGCAGTTGGCCTTCTGTAATGCCATCTGCCATTACTACTGAAATAAGGGGGCAATATCATATGGTTCGTTGGTATACGAATCATATATATCGCCACTGCATGTAACCGAAACAAAATCGACATGACGTAGGCCAGAAGGCTTCTTGTACTCAATAGAAACTGACTTACCCTTTAACAAGGAAAGTGCTCCTAATAATTCTGATTCAGAATTGCATGGAGTTCTTGCAGCGAAGTTTCTTACAGTAACCGTCATGGTGATTAAACCTTATTTAATAATAAATCTTATGTGGTTATATTACACTAATTTATCTTTATTTGCAACAAATAGTGAGCAACTAATTAAGCTGCCCATTTAGATAGAACTTTACTTTCAAAGGTATTTGCAGAATAAAACTCTGTTGCTATTTTATTAGGGCTTAAGCCAGCCTTTAAAATGATAGGAACAGCGTCGCCAGTAGCTATAATAAAGGAATTTGGACGATTTCTTTCAAATAAAGGTTTAATGATGTCGCTATAAAAGTGCTTAGCCACGAATGAAGCATAGCCCTTACCTCGCAGGCTCATTTTAGTTCTAAAGTGAATGACTCCAAGATCATGAAAATGAACATCATTATGATTAATCACTTTATCGTCACGGTTTTCAAAATTTTCAATAAAGGCATATGCGACAATTTCATTGTTTTGGTAAACAACGACTCCCTCGGCAATAGTGCCATGAGTAAGAGAGTTATTTGTACGCAAATAATTAAAGATATTACCTACACGTTGGTAACCCATGCGAGGATCTTCAGAAACTAAAAAGTTGTATAGCTTATCAGCATGAATATTTAATTGGCCAATTTCTACTTTAACATCTGAGAGCATAATCATATTTACCTTATTGTTTATACTTTACATTGTAGCACAAAAAAGATAAAAATCAACAAAAAGATAATAAAAACAGCTTGTTAATATTGTTCATATCAACAAGCTGGTGTGGATATAATTAGGTGCGTCCTACATTGCTAAGCCTACTTCATACATATTTGCATTGATAGAATCAATACTATCGTACTGTCGAGCAAAAGTTAGCTTTAAGAATAATTCAGCATCATGTTCTGTGATTTCAACTATATCAAAAGGAATAGCCTTAACATCTGAGGAAATGAAACAATCGTTATCAGCGTCGTATTCGCCATCCATGAATGCTTGAGCATAGCTGTAAAGCGCTAGGTGAGCTATTTCAGTGTCTGTTGATGATGTGCGGAAGATAGCATACGAAGTCATATCTGTAGTTTCTTCTACATTGACTTTAAGTAGATAAAAACGAATGGGGTCAGAAATACGTTCACTGCGCACCTCATTAGCAAACCAATTTGTAGAATTGCCCTCATGTTGTTCCCAAGGTGTAATATCAAGCTGTCGCTCTCCTGTAGGGAATGGAAGGGTAGCATCTTTAAGTTCTTCACTATCGAACATTAAAACAAGCAAGGAAGCGAGAGAAGGGTATTCTTCGAGATTGATGCCTGCGAACTCACAGTCAGGTAAAGAGAATAATTTATCAGCAACGGAAACTAATTGACTGTCTTGTGTAGGTGTAAGTTGCTTAATAAAGGGAAGTGCAATCTCACAGATTTTAGTGTCGCGATCTTCAAGAGAGCCTACGTTAGCAATCGCTTGTTTTGTTGACACTAGTAAAGATTTTAGTTGGTTTTTGAATGTTAATTCCATATTTATAACTCCGACCTTATATATGTATGATTATCTTTAGTTCACTCTCTAATTAAACCATAAAAAGATATAAGAGTCAAACAGTGTTCGTTTTAGGATAAGATTTTCACAGTTTTAATAAAATGGTGTACCTTAATTATTTTGGTGATTAGTATAGAGAAATCCGTAGTTCAAAAAAACAAATTAAAAAGAGTTTTATATGCGCAGTTTAATTTTATTGTCAGTTATTTTATCAACCACAAGCTTGCCTATTAGTGCGGCCATTGAAAGTCCCAATATTTCTAAAGCCAACGTATTAAGATTTTTTTCACCGTACCACCAGCGAATAGACTCAGAAGACGGTAAAGAAAGTCTCAGTCACCCTTCATGCACAGCTGAACAGCCGGTAGTGAATAGAGAGCAACTACAATCCATGATAACAAATGGTGATGACGTATCAAATGTGTGTACTTCAACTATTACGAGTATGTATGCTCTATTTCAGAACAATGAAACTTTTAATCAAGATATAAGCAATTGGGATGTATCATCAGTAACAGATATGAGGAACATGTTTCAAGGGACAAAATCATTTAATCAAGATTTGTCTAGATGGGATACTTCAAATGTAACAAGCCTAAAAGGGGCGTTTAATGTATCAAATTTCAATGGTGATATTTCGACTTGGAATACATCAAAAGTAACTGATATGGCGAACATTTTTGATAACAATCATGTATTTAATCAAGACATAAGTGGCTGGGATGTCTCAAGAGTAACTACGATGACTAGAGCCTTTGCGGAAACGCCGTCTTTTAATCAAGACTTGAGTAGTTGGAATGTTTCAAGTGTAACGGATATGCGAGCGATGTTCGATCACTTTGAAACAACGCTTGGCTTTAACCAAGACTTGAGTGGTTGGGATGTATCAAATGTTACTCAGTATTCATACTTTATCCCAAGCGAATTTCCTTCTGAGTATATGCCAAGCTTTGGTAACTAGTTGCTTGGATTAAGCATGCACTTGAAATAGTGCATGCTCTTGAAGCATCTGCTTACAGAAACTCGCAATTTCAACAACTTTAGCACTAGAATCACTGGTAATAATTAGCATAAGTAAAAATTTATCCTGTTGTTTTATTGACGTTCACTGGGCAATCTTCAGATTATGATTTTACCCAATGAATACAAATGTTCAACTACTCATTAATAGAGGGCATGCACTCAAATATGTGATGATGAGGACTACTTACTTTTTCAATGAGACTATCCGGATCACCACCAAAGTCATAATCTTCTAATTGGTCTTCATCATTATAGCCTAGAGATTTAGCTTGCTCGATTTCTTCATCAAAGAATAGCGCTACAGCTCCATCGGCAAGATACTCTCTCAGAATGGAAGCATGCTCAGGTTTGACGAAGCGAAGTGTGGTGCTCATAAAAGTTTCCTGCTTTGTAAAAAAGGCCTTAAACTAAAATATAGAGTAAGGCCTATAGGTAAGATTAGGTTATTAAGCGCTTTCTTTAACGAACTCAACTGCTTTGAGGACTTCACTGTCAATATACTCAAGTAATGCTGGGTCGTTCTTGCTGAAGCGAGATATTGTTACCTTAGAGCGTTCAGTATAATCGCCTGATGGCTTTTTACACGCGCTTTGAACGGCTTCAAACTTTGACTTTGACACTTCAGTAATTCTTAATGGGCAAAATAGGGTAGACTCTGTTTCGAATAAAGGCTTATCTATATCGCCAAATGATTCCATAAATGAACCGCAGCGTGATAGAGAGTGAGCAGCTTCGTACTGAATAAGGTCAGTATCGTCTAGGTCACCGTAAGCAAGTGATAGCACGCCAAAGTCAATGAATTCTCCGCTAATCACATTAGTTTCGACAATCCAGTATTTTTCGTCACTATTTGTGTACATGATTTGTTCAGCAAACCAGTGCCAAGGCTGATCACATAACACATCACAAAGTGGAATGGCTTCTGCCAAAAAGCCAACAAATGCCTGATATTCATCTTCTTTGTACTTGGTAAACTCGGTTAAAACGAGAAGGCCTGCAAATTGAGTTTCGCTAAAGTCTTCAAAAGGGCTTTCCGAGAATTGAATTTTAAGCTTACTAACGCTATTCATTAACTCTTCTAATTGAGTTAGTGTTAGTGTAGCTAGCTGAGCATCAAGAATGGCTTTAACATCAGTGAGCGCTTCTACAGTAGGAGCTTCATGATTGCCTAACGAAAGAATTGAGTTGATTTTGTTTAGTGTATTTGTATCTAACATAGTCCGACCTTATGTAATTTCATTATTGATTGTTTACGGTACTTATAATAGCAATTTCAAATTCTAATTGCAACAAAAAAAGATATTGAATTTAAAGCTACTATGCATCTCGAATAAAACCAGAGTAGCAGTTTATGCCGCTCTGATTAATGTCATTGTAACAACGCTTTGCTTAGAGCATCTATGAATGTGAATATCACTGACAGGAACAGCTACTAATTCACTATCTTCTGGGAAAGCGATTTTGACCAGTGATTTAATTGCGCCATCATTAATTACAAGGTCTACAGGACAATTTGTAAAAAACAATGTGAAAGTAGTGAAGAAAACAGATACATCTCCCGAATCATTCTCGCCTAATGACCGTGTAACCGACACATCAAGATATGAACCATCACCTAACTCAGCATTCAGTTGCTTGGTTTCATTCCCTTGGAATAATGATGTAGAAACTGTGAAACTGAGTTCAACAGGAGAGTAATTTACTTGACTGAATAAATGTGACATAAATGACCTTAATGTATGATTTGTTTACAAATTGATTATACCTGAACCCAGTATTTAATGCAATAAAAAGATATTGAGATTAATCAATTTCTACAAACTCAATTTCACCAACACTCTCAAGTAGTTTATTGACAGCTGGATCATTGTACTTTTCATAGTAACCTCGACAAACAATATCAACACCTCTAATAGTCCCTTTATGGCATAGAAATTTTTTATTGTTTGTAACGCAGTCTTCCAAAATCTCATCTTTAGCTGCATCAGACACAATTTTGTTTTTTGTGAACAAGCAGTTATTACAACATTTTTTTTGAACGGTCTCTAATGGCATGCTTTTACCTAAGTTATTATTGTTCGTGCATTTGGTGTAAGAAGTTTAGTTCAATTTTCTTAAAATAGCTCGCAACTTGTCAGTTCTAAAGAATGCGCAGATGAAAATTGATAGCAGAAGGAAGCCAAACAAACACTTTAAAACGAAGTATGCAGCTGCAATATGATCACCTGAAAAGTAAAATTTAAAGCTAAAAATTAAGCCTAGTATTAGTGATGATGTTACAAACGTTCGTTTAATAAACGTAAACATAACACAGATACCCAATAAGATTGATGCGAGAATATTTGCTTGCATGAAAATGTCCTTATTATTGACTAATAGCAGAGGTTTTTGATTGACGGCGTAAAGCAGCCCTTTCCTTACGTTCAGCGATGCGCTTTAAGATACGCTCATGAGCAGCAGCAGGAGTGTCAGTGTTAGATAGCTGAAGCCCCATCTTAAGCTGATAAGTCAGTTCAACCTCCCATGGAGCTTTTCTGATGCATGATTCATCTAAGAACTGACCAAATGATTTTTCGTTGCCAACACGAATACGTCTACTAATTCGGCCAGTAACCAGTTCAAGCAATCTAGTCGCACGTTCCCTGCCAATTCTTAAAACGAAATCTAAAGCATATTGTTCTGAAGGTAGTAGATTATTCATAGTCAGCTCTTATTTATGTTATTGTTTATAAAGTGATTATACTAATAAATGACGCAATAAGCAACAAAAAAAGATAATTTACTCAATGTTGCCTAATCCTAACTTTAAAGTATTTTTACCTTAATCTTGTTGTATGTGAGTTAGTTTAACATAGCCCCACTTTAAGCGCAATATATATGTGCTACAAATATACTTAATTATAATCCTTTTTACTGTATACTCTTTATAAATGGATTAAATTTAAGGTCGTGAAGGTGTTTTAAGCGCAACCTATAAGACAGAATTCAATCTAGTTATAGGCGTTATTGGAATGAACTAGAACCAAATTCAAACGTTTGTATACTTGGAACAAGAGTCGAATGGTTGATTGTAAATAATTGGAAAATGGCCAAACAAAATGTTTGGCCATATAAATGCTTTATGCTGTAGCTAGCGCTGAGCTATAAGCCGCAGGGGTAAATAAATTATACTCTTCCCTGAGAAATACTGTAAACATGTAGAAAACTTCACCTGACAAATCTAAGAGTGATTGTTCCTCACATTCATTTAAGCACTGTTCAACATAGCTTGGCTTTTCAATCTTAATCCACTCAAGGAAGCTATCTTTGATACTCTTTAAGGCAAACTCAGAAATCCCCCTTAAATGGTTCTCAATAATTACCTTCTTAACACGCTCATTGAGAAGCATTTTCTCTGTTTTAAAATTACTGTCATCAGGTGTTAAGCGATAGTTATTTTCGAGATGCTCATTGAGCATATTGTTTGTCTGAATCCAGTTTTCACGGTTTCCACGTATAACCTGTTTACGGTAGATACCACCAAATTCATTTAATGGCGATTTTAAATAACTTGTTAAATTCCTAAGATCGTTACCTCGGCGGTTACACCATACAATATATTCGAGCATTATATTGTTATCATTGTCTCGACACTCATCGAGAACAGAATCAATTTGATTGCTTGCAATTCCTAGTGCTCGCAATTCAGATTTCTGAATAGAAAGCTCATTTTCAAACTGAAGGTTTGGTATAGGTGATATTCCGGTTTTTTCTCTAATAATGAAGCGGATGTCCTGAATCTTTTTCCGGCCTGTTTTTTGAGTTCCTTTAATGATATTGCCATCTAAGTCGTGACTATCAGGACTAGTTTCTAACTCTACAGAGAAGCCTATTTGAGATGATTCATTAATATTTTTAATGGCCGGGTAAATGCATTTCTCACGAATTCTGCTGAATTGACTGTAATAATCAGTTTGTAGATTAAACAGTTCACGAAACATGTCCAATGAAATCCAGTTTGTTACTTTATCAGACTTTTGATAATGGAAGCTGCAAAAATCTAGAAGCCTAAAGCTATACTTGCTTGTTAAAGAAGAAAGACTCAAAGGGGCTTCGAAAGATGCATCAGGGTGTGGTGATATTAGTCGATAAATAATGTAGGCTGGCATTTCAATAAAGAAAAACCCGTCTTCTCTATTAACAGATGATATAAACCGGGTAAATCCGTTCCAATCATCAGTTTCCTCAAGCCGCTCAGCAATGCCGAAACTATCAAAGTAAATTTTCTGATCACTGATCTCTTCAATAACTTTTAAAACTTGAGTAAAACTATAAAAGCCATCACCCTTAGAGTAGCCCATTGCTTGTAGAAGAAGGTTTTCTTCAATGGCAATGGTCTTATCAGACTTATTGATCATCTCAAGGCTAATATCCTCTTTCTTGATATTTAAGAACTGAGGGTTTCTAGTAAGGAAAGCGTTGCGTGTAGCCCAATGTATAGCGCCTAACGCTTTAAGCTTCCTGACAGACAGGTCTATATCACTTCGTGCAGTAGAAATCGCAATAGGCTTTGTGTAGCTCTTTATGTGACTATCAGCATTTGTGTTTTCAGTTAAGTTTTTAGCAGTCATAGCGCAAGTTTACTAAGTTGTTGTTATTGGATTTTGTTCAATGAACTTAATAATTCGCGATCCGGCTATAGAAATCCAGTATTTTGTTTGATTGATCCCTATAAAGATCTGAATTTTTAGTTTTCACCCCATAATGATCTAAGGATAACGATCTTTATGGGGTGAAATCAACTTTTCACCCCATAAAGATCTGACTAACAACTTAAATCGCAGAAAAAATGAACAGACTACCGTTCAGATTGGGGTGAAAACTAGGCATAGAGGGCATTATTTATCAGCAAGCAACATTTCCACCCCAAATAGATCTGTTAAATGGCTATTTAAGGTCACATATTCGATCATCATGGGGTGAAAACTACGTATAGAGGGCAGTATGTGTCATTGAGCAACGTTTTCACCCCAAGTTGAACGGTGAAACGGTCAACGATTGAACAAGTATTCGATCTTTATGGGGTGAAAACTACGTATAG
>NZ_JAKGBG010000067.1:0-21155 GCF_021532595.1 Pseudoalteromonas sp. OFAV1 | reverse complement strand
ACACCTCACGAGTAAGGTAGATGCTACCCCGGTCAGTTTTAGGTTTGCGCTTAGGTCGCCCACACATGCCTTTCATGAATTTTTGGTAAGTCTGATACCAGTTAACTGCGCTGTTGCGGATGATCTGACTAGGGCATCGAGATAGCCAAGGAGTTAACTCCTTCGACTTGAATTGTGATGTTTTCTGGTCAATTGGAGCATAAGTGCCCGTTGGGTAGTATTTACGTGCAAAGGTGCGATAATACCTTTCTTCGTCAACTTTGGCATTCCAAATGCTACGCGCACATCCCATCCACTGGCTTAAAACCAGTTTTTGATATGATGTTGGGTTGGCACGAAACCGAATTCCGGTTAACAAATCGCCCTCTATTTAACTGTATGTATATACAGTACATAATAATCCCTACTCCATTAAAGTCAAGACCGTTCGCCTTGACTCGCAGCTAAAGCAGGCGAGAATGTGGCGAACATTTGTTCAAAAACGCAACTTCATCTTCACTAAGCTTCATTAAAAATTCGGCCATTATTTTATTGCCAGCGTTAGTTACTTTAATTGGCTTCCTGAGCACTTTTGGTGAAGGCAAAAGTTATTTGCTTGCCTTACTTAAAGATCATACAGATATTCTAAGCTATGCAGCAAGCTTCTCAATTGGACTTTTCGTATCGAGCGTTACCTTTCTTTACTGTAAAGGCGTTAAAAAAATGGCAGAGAATATGAAACATCTGCTTTCATACTACAAAAAAACACCAGTAGAAAAGCCGAGTATTTATACAGGATTCATTGTGCTGGAATAAGAAAAGTTCGAAGTTCAACTGTGACATTTTTCTACATATTTATGGTAACATTGCTATTTATTATGTTTAATTATATCAATTTAGCATCAAGTCAAAATAGCCAAGACATCCTAAACTTTAGGATTGATAGTGCCAAAATAAGCATTAACAAACTAGAGCACACCATGACAGAAAATGAATTACTTCATGATGATAGGATAAATGCATTGTTTAAAGTTATTGATAACAATAAGACTGAAATTGCGTTATTAAAAGACAAGATTAATGAGCTAGATAGAGATAATAAGTCAACAAACTAACAAGAAGTGTCAGCAAAATGAAAATAGTACTCTATCACGGCACACAAGAGGCCGAAGTTCCTAAAATAATGCAGAAGGGCTTTAAAGGTCATCACGACGCTCAATGGTATCAGTTAGCCACTGATTTTGAGTCGGCGCTTTTTCACTGTTCCATAGCAGGGAATGAACCTAGTCCAGTTTATGTTATCCAATTTGAGGTTGAGATAGATAATGAACTCTGGGAAGGCTACCCTATTTTATGGCCCCCATATAAGCGAGATTCCAATAATAGTTCGTGGTACTCAGTTTGTCAGGATATACCAAAAGAGGCCATTACAGCTCTATATAGAGTCCCTTACGAGCTCTATTGTTCGCAAAAGTCTATAGGATTTAGTAAAAATCCAATTGACTTAATCGCCGCTTCTAAAAATATACTTAAGAGAAGTGCAGCAGAACCTACTTACGATTCTAACTTAGGAAAATAATCTGGTTCTGCTTATAAACTTTCGGTTAACCTAAAATGGGTTACCAGAATATTGCTTGGTATTCCGCTTGGTTATGGAAAAATAAAATCTCTTTGACTTTGTTGTGAAGAAGCGAACCAGATTCCGCGCCTGCTTTTATAAACTCGTGAACATCAGCATCTTGAGAGAATGTGCCTATTTCAGTGATCGCTTGAACTTGAAATTCCCCCTTTTCCTGAAAGAGGCCCCACCCTTCAGCCTGAGCTAAAACCTCATCTTCATCGGTTAGCGTACTTGACGTACCATCAGCAGGTTCAAAGCTTAAGTCTGAACTATCAACATCATATTTATCTGATGTAACTGAGACTTTATTTCTAACATCGGAGGCATCTATAAACACTGATGTTGTAATTTCATAGTTTGCAGCTAGTTTGCCGTCTACGTCAGAAAGTCCCACAAATTTCGATTGCCAGACATTTTTTTTGACAATTTTCAGATCAGTTGATTTAAACTCATCTGACACATTTAACAACTGCAAATTGAACTTATTGGTTTGATTGTTCATACATGACGACCTTATGCTTGAGCTTATAAATTTAAAAGCCTTATTAGATTTTTTATTATACTTACTTCACTGTAAAAATCAACATTAAAGACAAATAAAGATATAGTGTTTCACGTTTGGATTTTAACTATTATCTGTAATAATAAAACACTAATTCCTTTATAGTTATTTTATGCAACTAACTGCTTTAAAAGAGAATATTTAAGCAGTTAGTTAATTATCTATACTCTTTGCATTAACTCGAAAATGAATTTAAAATAGTTCTCAAACATGTAACAGACTCTTCTAGTTTACTACGAGCGCTGCTAAGGTTATCCATAGCCTCTGAATAGAGTGAATCCATTTCTTCGCTATCATCTTCATCTGAATTCATAAAGCCCTCTTGGGCTCTGTCACACTCATCATGTGCTTCGCAATATGAATTATGTAATGATTGTAAAGACTCGATTTCAGCAATTAAGTCATCAGTATGGTCAATACCAAGCTCCTTAATTTCTTTGATAGCCAGTTTTGGCACTATATCCAAACTACACGGATAATTAGAGCTAGCGCTTGCATCTACATCTATGATTAATGAATTTACGATATCTTGAACTGTGCTTTTTTGTGACATAATAATCTTACCTTTTGTTAATTCTGAATCAATTTTAACAAAAAAAGATAATTAACGCAATGTTTTATAATTCCTTTTAAATCAATATGTAATAAACAAATATTAAACTGGAATTGTGTTTTTATAAGGATAATATATTTGCAATTCTAATTGTTAAAAGCTAAGATAATTGAATCACTCTTAATAAGGTATTTCTGTATGGGCACACAATGTTTACTTACAATCGCTGACAAAGACAATAAAACGATCCTTAAAATTACTTCAGGCCACAATGGGCATGAATTACCCAAGCTTATACAGGCAGTACTAGAGAACAAGTTGCTTGAGCCCTTAAACAAGAATAGGCCTCTAACAGCAAGCGATGCACAACCTTTCCTTGATATTGCTGTTGATATCTTAGAGTGCCCTGAAAGCATCAGCGTTCAGTATGGGAAAACGAATACTCTCTCATTGGGGTTAATTCCAGAACGATATACTGATAAAAACTCATATGCGGCCCGATGCTTCGAGGAAGCCGACAAAAACCCTCGCTGGGAGTATGGGGACGGTGCAGTTGATTATCTACATATACTGCACATTTAAAAACATTCTTAAATTGATTATGCACTTGTATTTAGCTAATCTTGAGCATTAGTCTTAATATTAGTTCAAAAGCACTGTAAGGTAGTTTATGAGTAAAATCACCCTTCCTGTATATGGAATCGAAATTAAACGTGACATTGGCGGAGGCGCATCAATATCATCTAACTTGATTCATGACGACAATGAGCCTGAAGTTAATACCGCTTTAAGTGCCATAGAGTCACTCGTTCTTTCTCAGGCTTGCGCGAAAATGAACCTAACCTCCGCTAGCTACATAAAGAGCCTTACTGAAGCAGTTGAGAATGTAAAGCGTACTTTATCATAAGATGATTAAATGCTTCTTGTGCAATCATCTTATGCGTTAGATAATAGCTATTTAACTTAAGTGTATTTAAAGATATGAAAACAAAAATGATAACAAAAAAAACAATACCCCTCCGTTTGAAAAACTTTTTCCGTCCGGTATTTCTTATGTTTTTTATTTCAGGAACAGCTTTTGCTGGTGATTATAAAATGAGATATGACTTACCTGTAAAAAGTGACATGATTTTAGGGGGCGATATCAGCAGTAATCCAAACGAGGGTTGGACAAAATTTGCAAACTACTTTAATGGACCATACGTAAGTGACCAAGATTGGTTATCACTAGTTGCAAATATGAATGAAGGGATAAAGGTTGTTATTGATAATAATAAAGAGTACTTTTTTTCAAAGTCCTTATTAACAAGTGAAGATGATTATACTTGTAGTAATATTTATGATGTCACATCCTTACGAACACCTAACTCTAAAAATGGTACTACTCGCCTATATTACAGAGAACATGATTGTGACGGTTCAGGCAAAGACTATTCAGTAATAAGCATTACTCCTCTTTATAATCACGTTATATGGGATCATACGGGTTATTTAGGCTTAGATGACACATCTGGAGAGATCCTTATCGTTTCAGATAGTTCTATTGTTGATTATTATATAAAGTGAACTACCCAGCCACATCGTTTCACTCAGATCACTGGGCTTCTATAGCCTAGCCGTTAACGGCTAGGCTACTTCTTTTTTCTCAAATCCAAAATCCAACTTCAATAATTCGAATACTTTCGTTTTAAAGATTGTTTCTGCTGCGATACGGGTACTACCCTTGCTACGATCCCCGCCGCAATTAAATCTAATTAACCTTTCTTTTCTATGTTCTTAGCCTACGATAGGCCATGGGGTTTTCTCGACGATTTTAGATAAAAACGTTGAATTCAATATCTTTTTATATTAAAATAACTCCACTTAACTAGGATAAGATATTCTTTATGAACAATAAAACTCAATCTCTTAATTTCGTAGACACCTATGAAGCATATGGTTCTTCTTTCTTGGATTCATTCGATAATTTTACATTCGATCTTAACGATAAGTGTTACAGTCTCTTGTTTGACAAGGCTACTTCGCTCGGTATCGATATCAGTAAGTTCTGCGATGAAAGCGGAGCTATCCCAGACTCTGAAAATTCGAATAAACTCATAGCGTCTATCGCCAGCCATCCTAGTCTAACACCAGAAGAAACAGCCACGTTGTTGAGCCAAATTTTCATTGAGCTTGGATATGACTTTACATCTAACTTAACTAAAATAACGTTAGCGGAAGCTATCAACACAGCGGATATGCTTTTTGTTAACGGCAATCCAGTTGTAAACTTTAACCTCCTTGAGATGGACCAGACACTTTCTTGTGAAATTGAAGTTTATTTCGATAATTTATTAACATGCATCACCCTCACGAATGATGATCTTCTATATGCTGATTACGACCATAAAATGAATTGGTTTGTAACTCCGGCTGGTTTAGTAATTTCAACGAAAACCTACAACTAAATACGTTATCTTTTTTTGTATTAAATATTGTTTTACTCTTAACCTTTGTATATAATGTAAACATAACTTAAAACTGAAACTACATCTATAAGGTAATATCTATGTATAAACGTAAAATCTCTCTTGCTCTTGTCGCGTTATGCTTATCTACAGCATCTACAGCAATGCCATCATATGCGGTTGATGATACCTCAGTAAGCACAAGCACTCTTAATTTATACACTAATCGTGCTGACATTGATTTACCTGCGTTGCCAGCTCAAGTCATCATCAAAGAGCAAAACCACTTACACTTAGTCAAACTTCATGAAGAGTTTGTTCGTGAGAAACTGCGTATCCATAAAGATGACTAGCGGTTATACACTAAAAGCCTTTCTTTGAAAGGCTTTTATTTTATCGAAAATCGTCGAGAAAACCCTGTGATCAGAGCGAAGCGATATCGCTGGGTAGTTCACTTATACACGGTAATTTTTATGAAAATATTTTTTTTGCGCTTGCCTGCAAATGAGGCTAATCCACTATCTCTAACTCCAACTGAACTTTCGATTATTGCAAATTCAATAGAAGATGCCGTTGGTATTGCTTTTGCTAATTATGGAGTTGAATATAAATATTTACGTTCAGAAGATATTCAACGAGGCATAATTGACCGACAATATAATAATTAAACATATTTATTACAAAAAAAGATACTAAAACCTCAATGTTTGTTGTATAATAAATCTCAATAAACATAAGGAAAACTATTATGTCTTTTACCCTAACAGATCAAGAACTCTCAGCGAAAGTTACAACTCGTGGCCAACGCATTTTTATTAAACATCAAAACATTTCAAAAAAAGCTAAGCTAAGTGTTGGTGACAAGCTTAAACTTACGCTTAATAAGAAAACTAAAGAGATTTCAGCACGTAAAGTCAAAGAGGGCGAAACTGGCGACATCTCTGTAACACCTTCCGGCAAAAGTGCGGTCATCGACCTACATAACAAGAAAATTTATGCTACGCTCGGTGATTCAGTAAAGCGCGTAAACATCTTTTATTTCTTTAATCTAATTGTTATCCGCCCTACAACTGCGGCTTTAAAAGCTTATCAACGAATCATTAATGCCAAACGCAAGCTATTAAACGGTAAACCTCTTGATGTCGGTGAGGTCTGTTCTGGTATTGGCGCATTATCAAATGCTATCAGCTCTGGTTTTGAGAAAGTGGGCCAAGGTCTTAGACTTGCTTTTGCAAACGACCATGATTTAGAAGCCATGGAAGCAGCTACACGATGTGCCATGTGGGACGAGGAAACTATCGGCCTTAACTGCTCTATAGAGCAAATTCCTACTGATATGCTACCTCAAATTGACATCCTCGTAGCCGGATTGTCTTGCAAAGGGGCCAGTATCGCCGCTAGAACGGGCGCTAACAAAAGCATCTCTCTTCCAGAATTTCATACTGAAGCCGGTTGGTTAGTTGGGCCATTTATTCACCTTGCTATGACAGCTAACCCTCTCATTATAGTAATTGAGAATGTACCACAATACTTAGACACAGCTTCTTGTGAAATTATGCGCCAAACATTCTCTAGACTTGGTTATACATGCCATGAAGAAGTTTTTGATGCACACGATTATGGTTCTCTAGAAGGCCGTAAGCGCATGTCTCTTGTATTTACTACTGTCGGTATCGACTTTTCATTTGACCATCTCTATAACAACAAGAAGCCGGTTACATTAAAAGCATCTGACATTATCGACCATAATGACGATAGTATTCCTCCTGTTCCTAATTTGAATGCTGATGACATTACCGAAGAGCTTATGGCGGAAACTAAAAAGGAACGTCAAGGCTGGTATCCGAAACAAATTCTTTTAAATCGTGAAGCGAAGAAAAAAGAACAAGGAAAAGGTCACAGAGTGTGTATAATTGATGAGTCAAAGTCAAAATTCTCAACAATAACAAGCACTTACGGCAAAGGCGTCCGTTTAGACGAAGAAACTGTACAAAGTGTTTGTGGCAAATGGCTACGCTTAATGACACCTAAAGAACATGCTGTTTTAAAAGGCATTGATCCGTATATTATCGCGGAAACAGCTAAAACAGCAGCTCACCGACTTTTAGGTAACTCTATCTGCACTCCTCCTTGGGTACTTTTAGGTGAGGCGCTAGGCCTAGCCATTAATAAATGGATTGAACCTAAAGTAACCTCTTTAGCAGCTTAACATCTATTAGTTATAGTTTGGGAAGGTATTTATTCCCAAACTATAATAATCACATACCTTTAAAACTTAGGCATTTTAGAAGTCGATAGAGATGACATACTGTTAAAGCCAACATGATTTACAACTTTAGATACATCCCATGATGTTAAATCTTGATTAAAAGACTTAGAGTAGCAAAACATTTGATACATATCCGTTACGTTAGATGTATTCCATCCACTTATATCTTGAGCTGAAGATGTATCCCACCCACTTATATCTTGGTTAAATGTAGTGTTATTTAAAAACAGGCTGCTCATATCAGTAATCAGGCTCGTACACACTCCTGTTACGTCCTTATTGCTTTTTATCATCTCCTTTAATGTGGTGATATCTACTTTTTCCTGTTCATCCTCACATTTTGAAGAGCTTTCCGGTAACGGTTGACTTACGCTACTACCTCTTAAATTATTCAACGTAGTACTATCAAGCCTTAGAACATTTTCATTTGCCAAACAGTTGCCACCTAACAAAAGAAAAACCATACCAATTGAAATTTTCTACATAACTACCTCAAGTTTTTATATTTATAATTTTTTCTCTATAGCTCTAATTATTAAATAACGGTATTTGATTGCTTTTCATACTTGAATTTAGATTAAAGTTTCGGAAATAATTGCTATTTGTTATTTGTGAAACATGCCAACCACTCAGATCTTGGCTAAATGAAGATGCATTATAGAACATACTATTTAAATTACTAGCTGATGAAACATCCCATCCGCTCAAATCTTGATTAAATTTTCTTGCACCTTTAAACATGCTTCCGAATCGTTTCACTTTAGACACATCCCACCCGCTTATATCTTGGTTAAAATTTGACGCGCCTTGAAACATAGCGGTCATTTCTGTCACTTTAGACACATCCCATCCGCTCAAATCTTGATTAAAATTTACAGCACCGTTAAAAGCATAATGCATATTAGTTACATTGGATACATCCCACCCACTTATATCTTGATTAAAGTTAGGAGCTTGTGCGAGCAAATAACTTAAGCTGGTTATTTCACTTGTACAAACATTCGTAACATCATCGCCGTTACTAATCATATCTAAAAGCTCTAGTCGTGTTACGATAGGCTGGTTACCAGAGCAACCTACTTTTTTAACAGGACTTGTTTCTATATTATCAACACTTACGTTACCTAACCTAAGCACATTACCATCTGCCAATACTGGAGTGCATACCAATAGTAATGGTATATAAACCTTCATATTCATAAAAACCCTATACTTTAAATATTTCTTTAATTAATTACACATGATCATAATTATAGCACACTGCATTGTCTATATTTCTTGCCACTGCCACATGGACAAAATTCATTTCTTCCAACTTTTAAACAGCACAAAGTCTTTATGGTAAATGGATTGAACCAAAAAAATTAATGGCCGCATAACCATTTAGCAATGTGTGGTTAGTTAGTAGCTACGCCTTGCTGTCTCAACATCAAAAGAAGGATGGCATGTATTCTGGCTGTAAAGCAGATTCAGTGGCAAATTCTCTTTTACCACTACTTGTCATATTTGTTGTTGATGACAAGTTCCAACTGGAGATATCTTGATTAAAAGACAATGCTATATTAAACATATAACCAACATCAGTTACCCCTGACATATCCCAATTATCCAATGGCTGGTTAAATTTATGGTTAGCACGAAACATTTGCCACATACTTACACCAGATGGGATATCCCAGTTATTTATATTTTGATTAAATCCGGAATATGAAAACATTTTTTTAAAAGTAGTTGCGCTAGAAACATCCCAATTATCTAAAGGTTTGTTAAATATATTTGTAGCATAAAAAGTATTGTCGAAATCCGAAACTTTTGACACATCCCAATAATTTATATCTTGATTGAATGATTCTGCATAACCGAACGTTGCTTTTAGACTGGCAACATTAGATGTGTCCCACCCTTGCAAAGGTTGATTGAACTGACCTGCGTTGTAAAACATATAACTTAAATTTAATGCATTAGACGTCACAAAATCATTTAGTGGTTGACCCCCATTATTAAACTGATATGCGTCATAAAACATCCCTGCAAAACTAACAACTTTTGATGTATCCCAGCCACTGATATCTTGATTAAATCTTCTTGCATTCCAAAACATATACTCCATATTTGTAACATTTGAAGTATCCCAACCACTAATATCTTGATTAAAATTTACGGCGAGTTCTGAGTTATTTATACTATCGAACAAATAACTCATATCTGTGATACCTGAAGTACAAATTTTTGTTACATCACTTCCTGTTTTCAAAAGATATTCAAGTTCTTCGCGAGTCACAGAAGGGTTTTCTTCTGTACAATTATTTTTACTAACACCTAATTCATCCTCCTTTTTTTCAGGAATGTACCCTGAACCAACATACCTGAGAGTATATTCACTATAAGGCTTTTCAACAACAGAACTAACATTAGAAAACATTCCTGCAAAAGCTACTAAAAAAAGATTTACAGCCATAACCATTCCTATAAATTTATTATCTATGATTCTGAATCACACTACTTCAGATTTTGTTCATAATCAATGCATATTATGATAACATGAAGGTCCATCACACTTTTGCGTTTTTCTATAATTCAATCACGGCCTTAATTTATCTTTTTTTGTTCTAAATTATTGCTTCAGACTCTATTTACTGTTACTATACTAACATCAACTAAATAAAGGTCTGGAATTATGAAATCAATCGTTAAACTTAATGTAGAAATGGAAATCCGCAATATCAACCCTTCAGATATTGCTTCAGGCAAACTCAATCAAATGCTTGCTGATGCGATTGATCTAGACTATGGCATCGATGAGAATATCACGGATGTTGCACTGGTTGATGTGGAAGTTACCAGCTCAGAACCTCATGATAGCAATATGATTTTCGCCGATATTTCTGTAAGCGTGAGTCATAAAGTTCATCTGGAAGATGCGTCACGCTTTTTTGCGCTTTCTTATGATGAAGTTCTTATTCTTGATGCAACAAAAAAAGGGATTTCTGTTCGAGTAATTAAGGGATAATATTCCCTTTTTACTAACTGAGGTAAATTATGTTCACATTTTACGATTGGGTAGTTTTTCTTGGTCTATTCACAGCAATTACAGCTCCGACAGTGCTATATACTTTGTATTGCATAAAAGAAGACAAGAAAAAAGCTTCCGGCTTCAAATAACTATCTTTATTTGTTGTAATTAGGCGGTAATTCTGTATAATAACTTACATGCACTTAATTAATAGGCTTTAAAAATGGACGTTGTAATTGCTGTAATTGTAAATACTCGCACAGGCATTATCCTCACCGAGATAGATAGCCCTAAAGAACGGCTAGATGCTCGGTTATATGTTCGCAATGTTTTAGACAAAGAGCATGGTGAAGGAGTTTATCGTGCGCTTGAATTTCACCAATCATTTTGTAACCGTGACTTTATTAAAAAATTGATCAAGTCAGAGAACCCAAAGGCATGCGACCCGCTTTTAGAACTTTACATTAAGTACAATCTTTTCAAAAAACAAAAAGAACTTTCTTTGGCTGAAACTGCATATAATGAAGCCGTTTCAGCCAAAGAAGACTGTTTATCTAATTTTGCTCAAGGAAGTTACCAGTTTGATTTTGTGGATGAACAATTAACTCTTGGTATCGAGCAGTTAGGTCAAAGCTTAGAATCAATTAAAGGTTCTATTTTCATTCTAGAAAAAGAACTTAAAGATCGCTAAGAAGAAATGTTTATTAATAAAAAACTTTCTTAAGTTCAAGCCGCTTACCTACCATGGCTTTACAGGTAAGCTATATAGAAGCCAGCACGTATACACGTTGGCTTTCTATAACATTTTTTTAGCAAATTAGTCCAGTAATAAGCAGTAATAATTAAGGCCCTATAGTGCTGTCACTATAGGGCCTTAATTGTTAGAGCAAATAACTTCTAAATGCCGCGCAAATGGCGGATAGCTTAAAATTCAATAAAGGATTTATTAATAATTTTTAAGCCCTAGAACAGGGTAATAGGGGTTTATTAACCCCTACTTTAAAACAGGCTCATATGGCAATAGCCATTAATCATCTTGGTCTTATCCCAGTAAGGATTTTTAGTTGTACATGAAATGTTTACCGATTCATCTGACAACTTCCACGGTGTTGCTCTCTTCTTCCAATTTTCTAGAGCTGATTCATCAACTTCAATTGTGACACCACTAATAAAACCATTACCCATGCGTCTCATGCCGCCCAAATGCGTAATATAACCCCATTCAGTAAGAGCCTCTTCGATTAGTTCCTTTTCGCCGATACAATAAGCCACAAGCTCATCGCAGCCCGTTAATGGGTAATAAGATAAAACTTTCTTTTGTGGCCCTCGCCCAATGTCCAGTTTCATTTTATGGCGTTCTAACCCTTCTTCTTTTTTAAAATTTCCGTTCTTAATATCACCTTTTACTGTCGCTTTAGCAATTTCCATCTCAGGGTATCTACGAGTAAAAAAGCGAGTTGAATGACTCTTATCCCCTACAGGAATAAGAGCACTGCATTTATATACCCAATCATCTTCCTGCTGATGTTTTTCAATTGGCAAATCTTCTAAAATGGCAAACAATTCATCTTCGTTTTTTTCTGGACTATCCGGCAAGTAATGGCGAACGTATGCATGACCAAGAATAGAATCCAAATGAATCGGGTAGCCGTTACTCACGAACGGCGTAGCCAACTTAAATGTGATCTTTAATGCTTCCATGTTAACCCTTATTTTTTTAGTTTCTTAAAGTAGCTAACTAGTTCTTCAGTATCGATATTTAGAACATCTTCAATAGCAGCTTCTTTATAAACATTAAATTCAGGGCCAAATGTAAATGTACCATTTTTATAAAATGGCAGATTGCCTTGAGAAAGGAATTCGCCACCCAAATCCAACACAGCGTCTTCAACTCGCACCTTACCAAAACCAATGCGACCAAAACCACCAATATAGTTATTGTTGAATAGATCTTCTAAACATAACAACATTAGGCCTACTTGTGCATCCGTCAGATCTGGCGCTAAATCAATTCGCATAGCCATTGGCACACCTGATGCAATCTGTTCTAGTCGCTGAAAGTTACGAACGCCCTTTTTCGAAACACTATCTTCTTTCTTGCTTGCATTATCAGCCGCCTGAACTTCAGAAATATACGTGCTTACGCCTTCAATGCCATGTTCAACTACACTTTCAACGTGTTCTAAATTCGCATTTTGTGCAAGATCATCTTTACGGATAAAAAAGCTTTCTTCTAAATAGCGAACATTACCTTCACTGTCTTTTTCCATGCGAAGTGCATCAATATTACTTTCGCTAGTCAGCATATCTTCAGGTAATGTCACTACACCACATTCGATATTATGTTGTGATACAACATCTAGGTCTTGAACTGTGTAGCGAGACGGTAGTAATCGCGAACCACCACCAAATAAGCCCATATAAACATTTTGGCTGGCACGAAATAGCTCTTCGATCGAGTTATTGGCAGTATCAGGGCTAGCTTCAGATGCGCCTGTATATAGCCCCGTTAAAGTGTAAGCATCAATCTTTTCACCGCGAGATTTCAGAACATCTAAAATACGTGATGTTGCAAAACGTCGCAATTCGCCGCGAAATCCGTTACTAGGATGGCATGGCATAGCCTTACCCTTAACAAACTTTTTATTCGTTGCTTGGACTTTATACATGCCATTTTCACCGTAACGCTTTACTGAATTGTCAGGATAAGCTGTGTGTTGAGGTGAAACAGTAGTTAGTAAAACGTGAATCGTCTTTTTCATAATTTCTCTCTAAAAAATTGTATGTTATTCGGTTAATATGTAAACGTCTCTGGCTTTACATTTGATTCTTCATTTTCAATACATGCTGCATTAAGTAGCCATGCTTCACCCCAGTTCAGCTGCTTGAATTCGGCAAGTTCGCTTTCTTCAATCAATTCTGATTCTACGAGGTCTTTTAGCCATGAACATAAGGTGTACGTTCCTACAACATCACCTTTCATTCCTAAAAAATAGAATGGGTTTAACTTGTCACGATCAATCTGTTGAGGCTTCTTATTATTAAGGGCCCAATCATCTAAAAGTGCTTGAGAATGGATATCCCGTAGCTTATGTAAATGCTTTACAGTACCCATCAATTTCTTATGGTTAATTGAAATTACATGATTACTTAATTGCACAAAAAACACTTCATTGCTCAAATTTACAGGTGCTTTCCAAACAATATGCTGACTCTGACCAATATTCACAGAAAATAAAAAAGGTGGTTTTGGCGGGTTTTTCAAAAAATATGCGCGGTTTGTATTTTTCCCTACCGGGTAAGCACCTTGTTCAGTAAAAATCCCGGTAGATAATTTTGGTAGAAGAAATTTAGACCGGTTCATGATTTCATTGCAGTGTGGGCATGCATATTTACTGCTACCATCCGCACATAAATTTTGATCAATGAATGATTTCTTGAATTTTAAAAGATGAACAGCATCACCCTCTTTCAATTCTACACCACAATAGCCGCAAAATGCGTCAAACTCAGCTTTTACTGTTTCTGATAAGTTAGGTTCAATATTCATTGAACGACAAACAAGTTCGCTACTGCTCATTGTCACCACCTCTTACAAATTCTTTATAAAAGCGTCCGTAACCTTTCGCAGTTAAACTTCCTATCTGCCAGCTACCTTTGAGGTCGATATTCATAACGACTTTACCAGAAAACATACTTGCGTATTCGCCCCCAGCGTCAGTTACCTTAACCCCTTTTTCATTTACCTCGGTAAACGTAATTAAAAGAGATTCTGTAGGCGGTAAGTCGTCAATAAGGCCATTACGATAAGCTGACTCTAATTCGCGTATAATAAGGTTTTTTACCGTTTGCTCATTGCTTAGTTCTTTAGCAATATCATTACGGCGTTTTTTAACAATATTATGGAAACTATAGATGATTGGTTTAGCACTTACACTAGCTGACTTATTTGTACTTACTGTTGAAAACGTAATATTATGTTCTGGAAACTTATCTTTTAATGCTAATAACATAAATCCCATAACCGATTGTACATTTTTGACCGCATTTTCACCTTCTGAAATAAAAACGGCTTCATTACGTGTTGTGTAGAATCGATTAGACGGTTTCTTATTGAGAGGTCGGTTATTCTCATCTTTATTGAAAATTTCTGGATCTAGTACGCCCTTATGGGCTTCACCTACCAACTGTCTTAACTGAGGGCCATATAATTTCTCCCCCTCAGGTATAGATACTTTAAAGAGTTGTTGTTCCACAACTATTCCTTACTGTTGTATTGTTTCACATTCATAATAAAGAGGTTTTTCGACAATGCAATAATTATTTTATCTATTTACCTCCTTATTAATAAAACCTTTAGCAAAAATAAATTTTATTTTGCATTGCAATCTAAGAAACCACTGTTATATTAGTTGCCGTATTAAGATAAAATCTAAATCTACCACTCTTAGGAAGTAAACATGCCAGCTGTTGCAATCCCCCTAACTTTTCTTGAAACAATGTTCCCAGATTTTTCTGGCAAAATGAACAAAGAGATGGAATCTCAGCTAAGGCCGGTTGCAAAGAAGTTACTTGACGATGCTCTATCTAATAACCTAGATGTAGAAGCAGTTCTAAATAAAGATTTTATAATTGGCCATCAGCTTAACTTAACTGTTGATAGCGAAAAGAGTCAGATTGTTCGACGTATAGCAAGGCAAAATAAAGTAAGAGAAGGTGCAGTTTTATCTGCATTTATCGTCAAAGCCATTCGTTCAGATATGCACTTGCCTTTATTACAGCAAAAGAAAGCTTCATCTGCTTTTAAAAAATATCTAGACGCGACACATCGCGATGAAAGACCAGCCCAGAATACGTTTTATGAGTACACCGAAAATGCATTAACGTCGTTTTCTGTTGGCTTGATTGAGGGTAGTACAGGGATCGGTAAAACTTTAGCGATGTTGGCTAATGCGAATGAAGTGGCGCTAAAATACAAATCTAATGTTGTCATTGCTTCCCCGACAATTTCACTTATACAGCAATCTGCTAATGAATATGCAAAATTGAATACTAGCTGCGACATGGCCCGTTTAAAAGTGGTTGTTGGTATGCGATCTTTTGTTGATACCAATGCACTGTTAGAGCTTGTATGTGAGCCACAATATCAACACCTAACAGATGTAATCACTAATTGGATACAAGAAGGTGGTATTGCTTCAGGACAGCTTGCAAACCTAAATTTAAGCTTTCTAGCTGATGCATTGACTCAAATTGCGCCAGAAATACCAATAGCTGAAGTTCAATTAAAGCCAAACTGTGATGATAAACTACCCAGTCTAGAAGTTTATAAGTCACAATTCGTGAGTACTGGTACTGAGCCGACTATCATTTTAACAACACACGCAATGCTTGCTATTGAGATGCTTACCAGAACCAGACAAAAGTATTCTCTACACGACAGCAAGCAATTAAGTGACGATTTAAGTAAGCGACTTAAAACAGCTGAAAAGACTGAGTTCAAAGCTATTATCGATGAACATGCATATCAATCTGCAATGCTCATTAAAGAATGCAATTTAGGTAAACTCCCGAACTTTGATCATGCAATAATAGATGAAGCTCACCTGTTTGAGCAAAATGTAGCTAACACATTGACCTATAAAAGTTCAATTAACCAATTCATTCATCGTGTTAAAAATGCATTTGGTGATAGTTTCATAACGCGACATAACTTGTACAAGTACTTTAATGAAATACATGAAAGTGAATGCTTTGATGACATAGAGCTATCTGAGAATACACCTCACGCCAATAAATACCGAAGCTTGCTGGCAAAAATTTATGAACCCGTTTTAAACGCTAGAAAAAAACATGCTTTAGCCCCTGAATTAAAGAGTGAAGCTCGTTTCGTGTTAGACCGCATTCGATTGATTAGTGACAAAACGTTAACGTTACTTCGATTTTCTCCGGTAAAGCGATTCCCACAAATTATCTCCGGCAAAAACTCTTTTTCATTTATCCTAAAAGAGTTTTGGTACTCTCTCGATAGTGCTGTTTGCATATCGGCAACACTCTATAACAAGAAGCTAGACCGCGATTCTGCCGCTTATTACATCATGAAACTAGGCATTCCTGAAAATAAAGCGAAAGAATTTCCACCTGTTTCACCTCATGACTTTAAATCATCTATACAAGCTTTTTACTTAGCTGACGATGTCAATCTCAGTCCTATTTCTAGGAGAGATAAGTTATCAGTTAAAGAACAAAAACATAAGCATAAAACTTGGATTCATTCTAACGCTGAATGGATAAGCAACGTTAACAAATCAGCTCAAGGTGGTACTCTTGTATTGTTAACTGCCATTAAAGACGCTCAGTGCCTTCAGGAAGAGCTTAACTGTAATTTTGGCTATGACATTAGCAATATTATTTCAGCATCTCAGGACTTGACTCTCGCTCAACAAAAGAGTCGGTTTATAAAACTCTCATGCGACAATAAAAAGCCTATTTGGCTTGCCGTGGGCGCTGCATGGACAGGACTAGACATTAACGGCGCTGATCATGGGTTCTTAGACGCATCTGAAGATAATATTTTAACTGATCTTGTCATACCTAAAATTCCATTCGGTATGAATAAATCACTTACTCACCAAACAATGATGAGTCGCATGGTTTACAACTCTCAAGCTGAGATTATCGAAACCACAATGTTATTCAAACAAGGATTAGGCCGACTAATTAGACGTTCTGGATTGCCGAAAAACCGCCGGATTTGGTTACTTGATAATAGGATTAATGAGAAGGCCTTCCAAGGATTCACTTCGTCCATGATGCGTGTAATCCAAACTTACAGTAACGTTTGCAAAATCAAACTAGATGAGTAATTAAAATTATTACTAAATGAGATAGCGGGTACTCCTGCTATCTCACGCCAATAACAAATACAACGGGCCAAAATTTTAAATCATTTTTTTACAAGTGCCATTAAGGACTGAGTTAAACTTTCAGTGAACTGCTTATCACTTTCCAAACGCTCCTTACAGACACTATCCCAGTACATCTTACCTTGAACCATTGAATTACCAAACAACCCTTCAGAATCGCTTAAATGGTCAGATAAAAGCTTCATTTGCGATAACAAATCAGCTTCTTTTTCTTGAAAATCTTGTTTTCTAACCTCAGCATGCCTGTTTCTTAATTCGTAATTAATAAAATCTTGATCTCTTAAGAACTTACCTTTAAAAAAGAGTGATTCTTCTCTAAGAGTGCAGTCTTCCTGTAATTCATTCATCTTATCCGTATCAGAATCACTCATATAATTTTTTATTGTTTCTTGATAGTTTATATGCTGATACACAAGTTCAAGTAATGGCATAAAACCTAATAATTTGAGTACAGTTTGACCCCCACTATCTGGAAATACTTTTCTAGGCTTTTCTAGGTCATTACTTGTTTCCTCAATGTACTGAGATAACATTAACTGAAGAAAAAGGTTTAGTACTTGCATTACATTACGACTTTCCTTTCTTAGAAAATAGTGGTCATTAAAACCTAATTCTCTTTCAGAACCTCCATGCTTTGCGTACTTCAGAGCCAACCGAAAATACCTGTGCAAGTTAGCATCATTAAATAGCTTATAATAAGTATTTTGAACAACTACCTTTGAATTTAATATTCCACGTATCGTTTGTATTTCATTACTATAACTGTCTTTAAACACACATATTCCTTACTATTAATTTGAAAAATTGGGTAGATACATAGCACTTAGAGAACTATCTAAGCTGAAGTATGATGAGTCTATGACATTTGATACATCCCAATTCGATAAATCACTATTGAATGATTTTGTTAAATAAAACATTCTATTCATGTCTGTTACCATAGAAACGTTCCACATGCTGATATCAGCCGAAAATGATTCATTTAATGTAAACATTGAGCCCATTATTTCAACCTTAGATACATCCCATTTCCCTATTTCTTGATTAAATGCTTTTGTTTGGTAAAACATTCTGTTCATATTAACTACAGAAGAAACATTCCAATTACTGATATCTTGATTAAATGCATACGCACTATAAAACATATTCTCCATTTTGGTTACATTAGAAACATCCCAATTGCTGATATCTTGATTAAAGGTTTCGTTTCTATAAAAAAGGTTCGACATATCCGTTATTTGACTTGTGCAAACATTCGTAACATCTTTGTTAGCCCCTATCATACCTTTAAGTTCATCATATGTAACAACAGGCTGTTCAGCTGTGCAGGACGGATGTGGTACGTTATCATTTGACTGCCCAGAATTATTTAAATTCTGCAATGGAGATGATGAAAGGCGCAAGACATTGGTAGGCTCAGCATATACAGATGTTAATTTACCTAATAGTAAAATTGATATAATAATAAATTTCATAATTTTTACCAATTCTCATTACTGCCAACTTGATGGCCAAAATTCTCTAGGTAAGTTTATTCCTCCATTCCAGTAGCTTTTATGTATTACATTTGAAGTATCCCAATTTGAGATATCGCCAGTAAAACTAGAATCCTTAAATGCATATGATAAATCTGTCACATTCTCAACATTCCATAAACTAATATCTGAATTAAAGTGTTTACAATTTGAAAAAATCCCTCTCATATTGGTAACTTTAGATACGTCCCACTTACTTAAGTCTTGATTAAAATTAAGTGCCGATCCAAACATATAATACATGTTAGTGACATTAGATGTGTCCCAATTACTGATATCTTGATTAAAGTCATTTTTTAAATAAAAAAGGTTCGACATGTCGGTTATTTGGCTTGTGCAAACATTCGTAACATCTTCATTAGCCGCTATCATATTTTTAAGCTCATCTAAAGTAACTACAGGCTGTTCAGCTGTACAGGACGGATGTGACGTGTCATCATTTGATTGTCCAGAATTATTTAAACTCTGTATTGGCGATGATGAAAAGCGCAAGACATTGCTAGGCTCAGCATGTACAGATGTTAGTTGACCTAATAGTAAAACGGACATGATTAATTTTATTTTCATAAACACTCTTATATACATTAATTTGCCGTTATTTTAGACTAATCAGTTAAACAAAACTATCTCTATTTATAATATCTTTTTTTTGAAGGAACTATTGTTTTGTTATCAATTTTTTGCTAAAATACCCATAACAAAACACAACGATATAACTATAATGAAAATTCAATCAACGCAAACGACACAATTTAATGTGTTTAGCATTAATAAAACGATCATTAGTGGCTACAAAGCGCTACAAATGGCTTGTTGCCCTCTAGCTGTATCAGAAAGTTGCTGTAAAAGCGCCAATTCTATAACAGTGAGATTAACAGTTGCTGTGGATGGTGAAATCACAGACATACTAGAGCAAGATTGGCTTCATGATAATAATACCAAGCCAGACATAAAAATTGCTGAACATCTTATTGACGTAGAAAGTCATGCTTATGGCTATAAAAATAAAGATGACTTTATCGCTGACTGCCTAAATGAAGGTGAGATAGAGTCAAAAACACAAGTTATTGAATCTACAGTAGCCCTAACTTTAGAACTAATTGAAAAATAGGCATATATATATGAAATTCTCTCAGACACAACTCGCAAGCTTTTTGCCCGATTCAAACCTTGATGACTTTGTACGCGCATTATCTCCTGCTCAGCAAGAAGCTATTCTTACATCAATGATGAATTTAGGCACTATAAGCGTACATGTAAATTCATTACATGAAACGTTTACTGTGGACGATGTATATGACAATACAGGGGAATCTAAACATAACCACTCTTCACGTGAAGATTTAATGCCAGACACTTCTAAACTGTCGATTATCTATCTTGATAGTGACGATTAACTGTCAATAAATCCCGACAAATTGTAAGAGATATGATGCTTTAATCAGACCTACATGTGCGGCTTATAAAAGTAGCCGGACTTGAACCGCCACACAATGACATGCTTTCCGCCATGGTCGGTTTGAACAAATGTTCGCCACATTCTCGCCTGCTTTAGCTGCGAGTCAAGGCGAACGGTCTTGACTTTAATGAAGTAGGAATTATTATGTACTGTATATGCATACAGTTAAATAGAGGGCGATTTGTTAACCGGTATTCGTTTTCGTGCCAACCCAACATCATATCAAAAACTGGTTTTAAGCCAGTGGATGGGATGTGCGCGTAGTATTTGGAATGCCAAAGTTGACGAAGAAAAGTATTATCGCACGTTTGCCCGTAAGTATTATCCAACGGGCACTTATGCCCCAATTAACCAGAAAACATCACAATTCAAGTCAAAAGAGTTAACCCCTTGGCTGTATCAATGCCCTAGTCAGATCATCCGAAACAGCGCAGTTAACTGGTATCAGACTTACCAAAAATTCATGAAAGGCATGTGTGGGCGACCTAAGCGCAAACCTAAAACTGACCGGGGTAGCATCTACCTTACTCGTGAGGTGTTCCGTTTTGACCGTTGCGAAGATGGCAATCTCCGCCTGTTCATCGGCACGAAGACTAATAATATTGGTTACTTATCCTTTAAAGCGCATGGCAAGTTCGAGATCCCAAACTCGCTGTATATCCGCAAAGAGCGTGGTCAATATTATGTATCTTTCTGTTATGAAAACGGCAATAGCGAAGAAGAACTTCCTAGCAATGCTGAACACCTGTCCTTTCTTCAAGGCTCGACAAGAGAGTATCTGGAGGAAAATA